>JAAZIE010000196.1 GCA_012510305.1 Bacillota bacterium
GTGGTGGTCGCCCCCACCGGCCGGATCCAGCTCATCGTCCCCTACATGAACACCAACCTCATCGTCATGCGCGACGGCTTTAACAGCTTTATCGAGCGGGTCAAGAGAAAGGATCTGGACCGGTGGAACTGAGCGCTGTTCAGAAAGAGGTGCTTCACGCGCTGCTCGATCGCTACGAGCGGCGCAAGGACTACGGGCGTGCCGGCAAAAGTCCCCGCCGCACCCTGATGCAGGTAAACCGGAAAAGTTTCCCCGATTATTTTCACGTCAGCGACAGCAGCTTTCGCCTTCTCTTCAACGGGGAGATGGCGGCGCTCGAGCGCCGCGGCTGGGTCGAGCTCGACTGGGAGCGCTTTGATCGCGGTCACAGTTTAACCCGGATCGCGCTGGCGGACAAAGCTCTTGCCGAAATCTACGAGGCCCTGGGCCGGGCTTCCCGGAAGCAGCTCTACCGGGAGGCGGCCGCTATTTTAGAAGAGCTGAACAAAGAACTCCCCGCAGAGCTTGGCCCCCTTTACCGGGAAATCGCGGCGCGCCTTCAGGCCCTGCAGCCGCTCCCCCCGCCGCTCAAGGCGGAGCGGCCCCTTCTTTTCCGGGAGCTGCTCCGCGGGCTGCAGGCTCTCTTTGAGCCCCGGGAAAGCGATCTCGCCAGGCGTGTTTTAAGCGCACGCCTCTACGGCGATTCCAAGCGCTGGGAGCAGCTGGAGAAGGGCATCCTGCAGCTGGCCCGGAGCTTCTGCCTGCCCCCTGCAGAGGCCGCGCTCGACGACACCGCCCTTTTGGCGGAACGCGGCATCATCGATCACCCCAGCCATATTTTGCTCAGCGGCCCCCTGCTCTTTACCACCCCGCGGGGCCCGGTGGACCTGGCCGTCTTCTACCCCGACCTGGGGCTGCCGGTGGAGATGGTCCGCGACCTGGTGATCACCGCGAGCGCAGCCGCGGCGGTGATCACCATCGAGAACAAGACCTCCTTTTACCAGTACCTGCGCGAAGGGCCGCCGGAACACCTGGCGATCTACCTGGGCGGCTATCACAACCGCGGGCGCCGCCTGCTCCTGGAAAAGCTGGGCCGTTATTTTAAAGAGAAAGGACGGGCGGTCCCCTTCTATCACTGGGGCGATCTCGACCTGGGCGGCTTTCAGATCTGGCGGCACCTGAAGGCAAAAACAGGCCTCCCCTTCACCCCCTTCCTGATGGATCTTTCCACCTACCGGAGATGCCTCCACCGGGGGCGGCCCCTGGGCAAAGCCTACCTGGATAAGCTCGCCGCCCTCCTGGACGAGCCCGAATATAAAGTATTCCACCCTCTTATCGCCCTCATGCTGGAGAAAAAGGTGCGCGTAGAGCAGGAAGCGGTCCCCCTCAAGTAATGCAACAGCAGGGACGGTCGTTGTTGTTGCACTTTGTTTTGATCGGTAAGAAGGATATGCAACAACAAGGACCGTCCCCGTTGTTGCACTGAAGGGAGCATACCCAAGTGACTCAAGTGACTCAAAATGCCGTTCATGAAAAGATTATTGCCCGCCTGGCCGGCGAACTGGCCATCGGGGAGGCTCAGGCCGGCGGCGCGGCCGCCCTCCTGGATGAGGGGAACACGATCCCTTTCATCGCCCGTTACCGCAAGGAGGTAACCGGTGAACTGGATGAAGAGCTGCTGCGGCGCTTGGACGACCGGCTCCGCTACCTGCGGAACCTGGAAGCGCGCCGCGAAGAAGTACGGCAGCTTATCGCCGCACAGGAGAAGCTCACCCCCGAGATCGAGCAAGCCCTTGCGGCGGCCCGGCGCCTGCAGGAGCTCGAGGATATCTACCTGCCTTTCCGGCCGAAGCGGCGCACCCGCGCCGGCATCGCCCGCGAAAAGGGGCTCGCTCCGCTGGCCGGGCTGATCCTGGAGCAAGCGCCCGATGGGCTTGACGAGACGCTCTCTTCGCTGGTGGAGGGGGCCTCAGTTGCCGGCGCCGAAGAGGCCCTGCAGGGTGCGCGCGATATTGCTGCCGAGACCGTCTCCGACGACTCGCGCGTGCGCCGGCTGGTGCGGTCGCTGGCCCAGCGGGAGGGAGCGCTTTTCTCACGAACGGTGGAAGGAAAAGACCCGGGGATCTATGAGCAGTACGGCGATTTTCGCGAAGCGGTGGCGGTGCTTCCTTCCCACCGCATTCTTGCCGTCAACCGGGGGGAGCGCGAAGGAGTTCTTGCAGTGAAGCTGGAGCTGCCCGCCGGCCGCTGCCTTGACGCCATCTTCAAGCTCTACCCGCCGGACCCGAAATCGCCTTTTGCACCGCATCTTCAGGAAGCGGTGGAGGATGCTTACCGGCGCCTCGTCGCCCCGGCTATCGAGCGGGAGATTCGCGCTTCGCTCACTGAGAAGGCCGGCGAGCAGGCGATCAGGGTCTTCGCCGGCAACCTGCGGGCGCTGCTGCTGCAGCCGCCCCTTCGCGGCAAGATCATCCTCGGCCTGGATCCCGGCTACCGCACCGGCTGCAAGGCGGCGGTGATCGATGGGACCGGCAAGGTTCTGGGAACGGAGACGATCTTTCCCCACCCTCCGCAGCGGCGCTCCGACGAAGCCGCCGGGACGGTCGGTGCCCTTGTGGAGCGGTACGGCGTGGAGCTTATCGTTATCGGCAACGGCACCGCTTCGCGGGAGACCGAAGCGTTCATCGCCGCCCTGATCCCGTCGCTGCCTCATCCGGTGTCCTATGCCATCGTCAGCGAAGCGGGGGCCTCGGTCTACTCGGCCTCCGCCCTCGCCCGCGAGGAGCTGCCCGGCCTCGATGTGAGCCTGCGCGGTGCGGTCTCCATCGCCCGGCGGATCCAGGATCCGCTGGCCGAGTTGGTCAAAATTGATCCCAAATCGATCGGGGTGGGGCAGTACCAGCACGATGTCAACCAGGGGCGGCTGGCTGCCGCGCTGGAGGGGGTGGTGGAGTCCTGCGTCAACAGCGTCGGTGTCGATCTGAACACCGCTTCTGAGGCTCTGCTCGTACATGTGTCCGGAATCAGGCCCGCCGTGGCCGGGAATATTGTGGCCCGCCGCGAGCGCGAGGGGCAATTCCGGGCGCGGCGCGAGCTGCTCGAAGTCCCTCGCCTGGGGCAGGGCACCTACACCCAGTGCGCCGGTTTCCTGCGCCTCCCCGGCGCCGAAAACCCCCTGGATGACACCCCGGTCCATCCCGAGTCCTACCCGCTGGCTGAAAAGATCCACGGCCTGGTGGAGGAAGAGCGCGAGGCTCTTGCGTCCCTTGATGCGGCGGCGGTGGCGGCCCGGCTTGGCGCCGGCCTGCCCACCGTGCGCGACATCATCGCCGCCCTGCAGCAGCCGGGGCGCGACCCGCGCGATGAGCTGCCGCCGCCTCTTTTCCGAGCGGAGATTACCCAATTGGCCGATCTGACCGAGGGGATGATCCTCACGGGTACGGTGCGCAACGTCGTCGATTTCGGCGCTTTCGTCGATATCGGGGTGGGCCGGGACGGGCTGCTTCACCGTTCAGCGCTGGGGCGCCGGCGCTTTAGCCACCCCCAGGAGGTGCTCTCCGCCGGCGAGGTCATCGAGGTTAAGGTTACCGCAGTGGATCTGGAGAGAGAGCGGATCTCCCTGGCCCTGGTCGGCTCCACCTGATACTCCTTTTGTTGCGGGAAGATCTTGTCCCGCAGCGGCTCTCCGGCCACCCGGGGTTCCTTTCACTCCACCGCCAGGATGTAGTAGTAGATCGGCTGGCCGCCGTATTTCAGCTCCACCTCCACGCCGGGGTGAGCTTTTTCCACCGCTGCGGCAAAAGTTTCCGCTTCGCCGCGGGTGATCGTTTTGCCGTAAAGGATGGTCACAAGCTCGTCGTTTTCGTCCAGCATCCGGGCGATGAGATGAAGCCCCGTAGTGGCGATCTCTTCTCCGGCGCTGCAGAGCTGCCCGTCGTAAAGACCCAGGTAAGCGCCCCGGGCAACCTTTTTCCCCTCGATCACGGTTTCCCTGGTAGCATAAGTAAGCTCCCCCGACTTGACCTGCTGCAGGCTTGCTTCCATCGCGCGAAGGTTATGGTCGAAACCGGCGGCCGGGTTGAAAGCCACCAGGGCGGCGAGGCCCTGGGCGATGGTGCGGCTGCCGATTACAGCCACCTCTCCGGCACACAGTTTCTGCACCTGCTGGGCGACCATCTGGATATTTTTATTGTTCGGCAGCAGGATGACCCGGTCTGTGGGGAGCCGCTGCACGGCGTTAAAAAGATCCTCAACCCGCGGGTTCATCGTCTGGCCGCCGTAGACGATCTCATCGGCACCGAGGTTTAAAAAGAGCTCCTTGATCCCTTCTCCGAAAGAGACGGCGATGATGCCGGTATCGTCTTTTCCCTTCTGTTCTTTGGATCCGGAGAGCGTGATCACGGCTTCGACCGGGGTGGGCAAAGAGGATATGTGGCGGTGCTGGTCGGCCATGTTATCGATCTTGATTTTGTGCAGGGAGCCGTAAGCTGCGCAAAGGGTGAGGACTGCACCGGGATCCGCGGTATGGAGATGTACCCGGCACAGGTTATCCTGCTCCACCACGAGCAGCGAATCACCCAGCGGTCCAAGCTTTTCTTTCAACCGGTCAACCTCGGAGTTTCCCGCCACGATCAGCTCGGTGCAGTAAGGGCGGGTTAGGCGGAGCGAATCCTTAGGGGGGGACGCCTTGCTGTCTACCGTGCCGCCTCCCCCGGCTTCCATTTCCCCAGCCTCTTTGCGGGCCGGGATCTCGCCCAGGGCGTGCTGCACGGAGAAGAGGCATCCTTCAAGAAAGACAACCAGGCCCAGGCCGCCGGCATCGACCACCCCCGCCTCTTTCAGTGCAGGCAGCATCTCCGGGGTGCGCGCCAGCGCCTCCCGCCCGCTTTTGATTGCGCTCTCAATAATTTTTAAAAAATCTTCCCCGCCGCGCGCTGCGCTTCTGGCCCCGCGTGCCGTTTCCCGGGCTACGGTCAAAATGGTGCCCTCCACCGGCCTGGAGACGGCCTTGTAGGCGTAGACCACGCCGTACTGGAAGGCTTTGCTCAGATCATCGGGATAGGCCACCTTTTTTTTCTGCAGCCCCCGGGCAATCCCGCGCAGCAGCTGGGAAAGGATTACCCCGGAATTGCCCCGGGCGCCCATCAGTGCGCTCGAGGCGGTCCTGACGGCGATATCCCCAACAGCGCCACCCCGGTAGTTCAACGCCGCCTCGGCAGCAGCCGCCAGGGTCATGCTCATATTTGTCCCGGTGTCGCCGTCGGGTACCGGGAAAACATTAAGCGCGTTGATTGTTTCTTTTTCGCCATCGAAAAAATAGCTTGCTCCCACAATCATTTTCTGAAAATCAGCTGCAGTGATCACCGGCTCCTCCGCTCTGCGGCTTGAATTAGTCAAATGTCTGTCTCCTTTGGTTGCTTGCTTGATCAGTCGTGGGCCCAGTAGCCCATCCCCACCAGGCCCGGCCCGCCGTGGATGATTAAAACCGGTCCAATCTCCCGGATCTCCACTTTGGCGTGGGGTGCTGCCTTGATGATCAGCTCTTTTATCGCGGCAGCGTCTTCCGGTGCCGCGCAGTGGATCACGGCTGCTTTCAGCTTCTTGCTTTCCCGGGGCAGCTCCTGCAGCATCCTCTGAATGGCCTTGCGCTGCGTCCTCACCTTATCCAGGACCGCCACCTCGCCTTTCCAGAAATGAAGGACCGGCCTTATCTGGAGCAGGGAACCGAGCAGCGCCTGGGCACCGCCGATGCGGCCGCCTTTTTTCATGTACTCCAGGGTTTGGGGGATAAAGTAAGAGCCGAGCTCCCCTACGGCCTGCTCCAGCCGGGCGCTTATCCCGGCGCGGTTCAGCCCTTCCTCCGCCCACTGCGCCGCCGCCAGGACGAGAAAGGCCAGCGGAGCCGAAGTGGTCAGCGAATCGATCACCGTAATCTTGCTGGAATCAACGCCGGAGGCCGCCGCCGCGGAGTTTTCAAAAGTGCCGCTCAACCGGGAAGAGACATGGATGGAGATCACCTCTTTGCCCTGCTCCAACAGCTGCCGGTAGACTTCGGTGAATTGCCCTCCAGACGGTTGTGAGGTAAAAGGCAGCTTGCCCGCCCGGTCCACGCGGGCGAAGAACTCCTCGGTGTCAACGATTTCATCGTAAATAAAGCCCTCCTCGAAGTTAACCGTCAGCGGGATCACCGTAACCCCGCAGCGGGCGATCTCTTCTCCGGTGAGGTAAGCCGTAGAGTCGGTTACCAGGGCGATTTTGCTCACATTGCTCTCTCCTTCTCCGCGGTTTTTCAGATCAAGGGATCTCCGTCGCCGTCGGTGGCGGCGGGTTTACTGCCGGGGCCTGCAGATGATCTCCTTAACAGTCGTGTCAAAAAAGTTATTTGAATGCGCCGGCACAATTACGCAGGAGGTGTCCGCTCCCCTGCCGCTTCCGCCCAGGGCGATAATCTCCTCACCGTGGGAGATCAGTCCGGCATCAAGGGCCATCACGCTGATCTCCACGCAGACCTTCAGCCCCTGCCCCAGCAGGCGCAGGGTGGAAGCGACAATCTCTGACGGGTAGGCTCCTTGAAATCTATTTCTCAGCCCTCGTTCCACTCCCGCCAGCAGGTGCGTGGCCGTGTGCACCGTAACCCCCTTTTCTTTGAGCGATGCTCTCATTTCGGCGGACATCTCATCTTCACCCGGCCCGGTAAAGCCCACATGGTGGGTTACGCAGACGATCTGAAAGTTTTTCGCCTGCCCGAAAAGCTTTTCCGCGGTGGCACCGCTGTTGGAAGCGACTACAAGTGTTCCTATTCCAAGTTCCTGCGCCCTTTCCAGGGCTGCCTCAATGGTGGCACCGGTATTGACCGGCCCTTTTTCTTTCCAGTACATGTGCATTCCTCCCCAGGACTTAATGGCATGGCCCAGTTGTTTATCCATTTTATCATGCCGGCCCCAGAATATGAAAATTAGATCGGAACCTTGCCCACCTGCGGGGAAAATAGAGGGAACCAGGGTATAAATCAAGTGTTAATTATATATCTATAAATATCTTTTCTAATACAAGAAGAAAACAGTAAAGGATATTTAAAAGATTCTGTCGAACTTAAAGTAAATAAGCATCTAAATACAAAAAGTATCTGTAAGTACTTAAAGTGGCAAGGAGTGCGGCATGAACTGGAAAACCCTTTATCAAGAAAAACTTACCTCCATTGAAGAAGCGATGGCGGTTGTCGGGCCGGGCGACCGGGTGATTCTATCCCACTGTGCCGGGGAATCCCTGGCCCTGAGCCGGGCCCTGGTGGAGCGGGCCCCGCAGCTGGAAAATGTGACGATCATTCACTTTCTCATGCTGGGGCCGAACCGGTTTTGCGGTCCGGGCATGGAGAAGCATTTTTCCCATCTCTCCCTTTTTGCGGGCCCCTCGGTGCGCGAAGCGGTCAACAGCGGCCGGGCCGATTTTATCCCCTGTTTTTTCTCCGAAGTGCCGAAACTGTTCCGGGAGGGCTACCTCCCCGTCGACCGCGCCCTCGTTCAACTCAGCCCGCCCGATGAGCACGGCTTTATGAGCTTCGGGGTTTCGGTGGACTACACCAAGGTGGCCACTCACTGTGCCCGGACGGTCGTCGCAGCGGTGAACCCGCAGATGCCGCGAACCCTGGGCAACAGTTTTATCCATGTTTCTGAGGTGGACCATATTGTCGAGGTTGACGAGCCCGTTATCGCCGTTCCCCTCCCCAAGATCGGCCCCGTCGAGGAGGCCATCGGCCGTCACGTCGCTTCCCTCGTGGAAGACGGCTCCACGCTGCAGCTCGGTATCGGGGCGATCCCCGATGCCACCCTGAAATTTTTAACCGATAAAAAGGATCTGGGCATTCACACGGAGATGTTCTCCGACGGGGTGGTCGAACTGGTGGAGCGGGGAGTGATCAACAACACCAAGAAGACGCTTCACCCGGGCAAGCTTATCGCCACTTTTCTCATGGGCACCCGGCGGCTCTACGATTTTGTGGACGACAACCCTGCTGTAGAGATGCACGGCGTCGATTACACCAATGATCCGGTGATCATCGGGCAAAACACGAAGATCGTTTCGATCAACGGCGCCCTGGAGGTGGATCTCACCGGGCAGGTCTGTGCCGACTCCCTCGGCTATACCCACTACAGCGGCGTGGGCGGCCAGGTGGATTTTGTGCGCGGTTCCGCCCGCTCCCCCGGCGGCAAGTCGATCATCGTGCTGCCTTCCACGGCGGCGGGCGGGCAGGTATCGCGTATCTGCGTCGCCCTCTCCGAGGGGGCCTCGGTGACGACCACGCGCAACGATGTTCATTACGTGGTCACGGAGTACGGCATCGCCAACCTGCGGGGCAAGAGTTTTCGTGAAAGGGCCGAGGCGCTTATCTCCATCGCCCACCCTGACTTCCGCCGCGAGCTGAGCGAGGAAGCCAAGGCCAAAAGGTCCATTTTACTGCCGCCGATTTCGCTTGGCGGTGCGGTGATGAGGGATCTGGGCGAGAAGCGCGCTGTTTCATCCCCCTAGATAAACGGTTCCTTTTTACTCCCCGATGGGAACGTTTACCCGGCTTCCGGTGGGGCATACTATAATTCCCGGCAAAATACCGGCAGCAGCAAGCGGAGGCCGCGGGTAGAACAACAGGGGGGAGACCTGCAGGATGAAAGATCTCTACGTTATTTTGGCATTCCATGCCCACGAGCTTCTCTGGGATCTGCCGGAGAAGCTTCTTTCTTACCTGGAAGATGAAAATCCGATGAAAAAAACGATCCTTGACGCCAACTATATCAAGACCAGGGAGGAGGAGGGCCGCGACGTCTATACCTTGGGGATTCAGCTGGGCGAAAGGTTGGACGCGCCTATCTGCGTCGAATACAGCAACGAGCTGCTGCAGCAGATCCAGGAGATCATCCCGGAAATATTTGAGCGCATCCAAAAGGCTTTTCAGGAGGGCCGGCTTTCGCCCATATACGGCCATGCCCACCACACCCATGTCTCCCTGTTGAAAGAAAAGGAGATTTCCCAGGAAATAATATGGAATATGCAGTATTTGCACGATTACATGGCCGTGCCTCACCCCCGGTACAAAGGCTACTTTTCGCCGGAGGCTTCTTACAGCGCCGCTAAACTGGGAGGCGTTGCCGGGGCCAATATCGACTATGTTGTCTTTCCCCACCTGCAGGAGAAAAAGGTTTCCTTTGAGCTGGAGGGGCCGGGGGATCATCTCTACAAGCCCTTTTGGATAACCGCTCCCCACCGCCCCCTGCTGGCTTTTCCCCGCAACTTTCCCATCTCGCAGGAGATCTGGCGGCCTATCACCCGCATGAAAAGGGATGAGGTCAAGAAC
>JAAZIE010000023.1 GCA_012510305.1 Bacillota bacterium
ATACTGCACAATATGGAGATCCTCGGTATTGACCCGGGCTCTATTGATGCCATCTTCTTATCCCATTGCCATTACGATCACACCGCCGGGCTGGTGGAGATGCTCAAGGCTATCGGCCGGGAGATCGTTCCCGTGATCGCCCATACCGATATCTTCAGGGAAAACTATATCTTCGATCCCTTTATCAGGAATATCGGCATCACCGCCAAAAACGGGAGCGAAGCGATCAAGGCCGCCGGCGGGCACCTGGTATTAACCGGGGAAGCCTTTGAAATAGCACCGGGCGTTTTATCCACCGGGGTGGTACCGCGCCGCCTGGATTTTGAAGAGCAGGGGATCGGCACGTACAACCTGGCGGAGGGAGCTATTTCGGGCGATCAGATCGAAGACGACCTCTCCATCGTGGTCAACGTGAAAGATGTGGGCCTGGTGGTCCTGGTGGGGTGCAGCCACGCAGGGATCGTCAACATTGTGACCCACTCAAAAGAGCTTGCCGGTGTGGGCAAGGTGGAGGCGGTCATGGGCGGTTTTCACCTTATCGAAGCGCCCGCCGAACGGATCGCCCGGACTGCACAGGCTTTGGAAGAGATGGAGATAAGCCGGGTCGTGGCGGGCCACTGCACCGGGCTCAAAGCCTGCGCCGAGCTGGGCCGGGTCCTGGGAGAGAGGTTCGAGCTGCTGCATTCCGGCAAGATTCTGACCGTGCCCTGATCGGGGAACGGCGGTGCCGTTTTTCAAGGCCTGACCCTTTGCCGGTTCAGGCCTTAATTTTAGGCGGATTCAGGGAGACCGCTCTGCTAAAGAGCACTTCGTGCAAATAAAGGGGGCGCCATGATGAAACAGTTGATCGGCAGGATCAGTTTGGAGGAAAAAGCCGGCCTTTGTTCCGGTCTCGATATGTGGAGCACAAAGCCCCTGGAGAGGCTGGGGATCAGCTCCATCGTTGTATCCGATGGGCCTCACGGGCTGAGGAGGCAGCGCGAAGGCGGCGACAACCTCGGCCTCATGGATAGCGTCCCTGCAACCTGCTTCCCCACATCCAGCGCCCTGGCCGCTTCCTGGGACGTGCGCCTGGCGGCCCAAATCGGGGCTGCTATCGCCGAAGAATGCCTTCAGGAAGGTGTTTCCGTGCTGCTGGGGCCGGGGGTTAATATCAAGCGTTCACCCCTCTGCGGCCGCAACTTCGAGTACTATTCCGAGGATCCCCACCTGGCGGGGCAGATGGCTGTAGCTTTTATCGACGGGGTCCAGTCCCGTGGGGTGGGCACCTCGCTCAAGCATTATGCAGCGAACAATCAGGAACACCGGCGCACGACCATTGATGCAATCATCGACCGGCGGGCCTTGCGGGAAATTTACCTGGCTGCTTTCGAGGCCGCGGTAAAAAAAGCGCAGCCCTGGACGGTGATGTGCGCCTACAACAGGTTGAACGGAATCTACTGCAGCGAACACCGGGAGCTGCTCACCGGCATTCTGAAGGAGGAGTGGGGGCACCGGGGTATCGTGGTAACCGATTGGGGCGCCTGCAACGACCGGGTGGCCGGCCTGGAAGCCGGGCAGGAGCTGGAGATGCCCGGGGGTGCCCGGGACAACGATCGCGCCATCGTCGAGGCGGTGCGCAGCGGCCGGCTGGATGAGGCTGTGCTCGATGCAGCGGTGGAGAGGTTTTTAAAGCTGGTCCGCCAAGCATCGGAAAACTTAAAACCGGGCTTTCGTTACGATCCGAAGGCTCACCACGATCTGGCCCGCAAAGCTGCGGCCCAGTGTGCGGTGCTTCTGAAAAATGAGGACGCCATCCTCCCCCTGGACCGCTCGGCCAGTGTGGCGATTATCGGCAAACTGGCTGCCAGACCGCGCTACCAGGGCAGCGGCAGCTCCCTGATCAACCCTTCCCGGCTGGAAAGCGCCCTGGATAATCTGAAAGAGCGCGGCCTGAAGCTAACTTACGCCCAGGGCTACAGCCATATCAGCGACCTTCCCGACAGGGCCTTGATTGCTGAAGCCTGCGCTGCTGCCGAAGGCGCCGACAGGGTGATCGTTTTTGCCGGTCTCACCGATATCTGCGAATCCGAGGGTTTTGACCGCGATCACCTGGAGCTGCCCGCCAACCAGAACATCCTGATCGAGGAGCTGGCCCGGGTTAACCCCCGCCTGGCGGTGGTTCTTTCCGGCGGAGCCCCGGTGGAGATGCCCTGGATTGACCGGGTGAAGGGGATCCTGCACCTTCACCTGAGCGGGCAGGCCGGCGGCGCCGCCGCCGCAGAGCTGCTGCTGGGAACGGTGAACCCTTCGGGCAAGTTGGCGGAGACGTACCCCCTGGCCAACAGCGATGCCCTTGCCGCTGCTTACTTTCCCGGCGGCCCGCTCACCGTGGAATACCGGGAAAGTATTTTTGTGGGTTATCGCTACTATGACAGCGCCGGCAAAAAAGTGCTTTTCCCCTTCGGGCACGGCCTAAGCTACACCACCTTCAAGTACAGCAACCTGGTGCTCTCCACCCACCGGGTCGGCAGCTGGGAGCGGTTCAAGGCGACCGTGTCTGTGAAAAATACAGGAGCGCGGCCGGGAGCAGAGGTGATCCAGCTCTACATCGAGGCGCCGCCGTCAAAACTTTTCAAGGCAAAAAAAGAACTGAAAGCGTTCAAGAAAGTATTTTTAAACCCCGGGGAAGAGAAAAGCGTGGAGCTGGAGCTGGACCGGCGCTCCTTTGCCTATTACAATGCGGCCATCGACGACTGGCATGTGGAGAACGGAGCATATAACCTCCTCATCGGCGCCTCCAGCCGGGATATCCGCCTGCAGGCAAAAGTCGTCATCGAGCTGCCCGACGGCGGGATCGAGGTACCCGATTATCGCGACAGCTGCCCCGCTTATTACAACCTGAACCGGGGGGCCGATCAGATTCCCCGGCAGCAATTCGAAGCTCTTTACGGAAAACCGCTGCCCGATCAAGCCGGCCCGAAAGGGAAAAAAGTTTTTGATCGCAACTCCACCCTGGAAGATATCGGTCATACTCTTACCGGTAAAATAGTGCTCAGGGTGGGGCTGCTCGTTGCGTCAAAGATCGCCAGGGGAGATAAAGATGACAGCAGGGTTATCGCCTCCAGGAATATGATCAAACGGATGCTGCCCCAGCTGCCCCTGAGGAGCATCGTCAACGTCAGCGGTGGGCTGCTCAGCCCGGGTGTGCTGGAGGGGCTGCTCCTCGTTCTAAACGGCCGGCGGCTCAAAGGATGGGGCCGGATCCTGGGGACGCTGTTCAAAAAGAAGAAGGAATCAGGGTGAACCGGTAAGATCGCACCCGCGAGTGCCGGCGCAGGTTGATCAATGGAGGGGCTGATCAAATGATCGGTGATCTGTGGACCATACTGATAACGAGCGCAGAAGAATCCTTTACCCAGGTGACCGTCTTTGTGGGCGCCGTTCTTTTGCTCTTCGGCTATATCGATTACAAGCAGCAAGGCGCTTTTATTGAGATCATTGCAAAATCAAAGCGACTTCAACCCCTCATCGGCGCCCTTTTGGGGATCATTCCCGGCTGCGGGGGCTCCATCCTGGTGATGCCCCTCTACGTGAAGGGTACCGTTACTTTCGGTACCGTTGTGGCCACCCTCATCGCCACGGCGGGCGACTCTGCCTTCGTTACGCTGACCCAGATACCGGGCCAGTTTGCCCTGATTACCGGCGCCTGCCTGGTAATCGGAGCGGCGGCCGGTTACGCGGTGGACTACTACAAGGTGGGCGACTGGGTGAGGCAAAAATCGGCAAAAAAAGAGTTCGCCGGCTTGGAAAGGGAGCATGAAAAAGCTGAGGCCAGGCTTGATCAGATCTATTGCGATCATCCCCACGACTGCCGCTCCCGCGATCTGAGGCATATCGGACACGAGGAGGGCGATGAGATCGATATGCTGCTGCACCATGCCGACCCTCTGGACCCGGGCAGGCTCGGTTACAGGATCACCCACAACTTTTACATTGTATTCTGGGCCGCTATCGCCGTGGGCCTGGTTTTGGGGGTGCTTGATCTGATGCAAGCGGATCCCCGTCGCTTCCCCTGGTTGCCCGGCGCCGGCGCCCTGATCGGGGGAGCGGGCACGCTGATCGTGCTCCTGTACATGTTATTCGGGAAAAGGTTTATCCAGGCGCAAACTCATGAAGATGCCGAGCATAAGCTCTTTTCACTGAAAGAAACTTTCATCCACAATGCCCAGGAGACCGCCTTTGTGGGCACCTGGGTCTTTGCCGCCTACCTGGTTTTTGAGCTGGCGATCTATTTCAGCGGCGGCGAAAAAACGGTGGTGGCTCTTCTGGCTTCCACCGGCTTCGTTTCGGTGATGCTGGGGGTCCTCGTGGGAATCATTCCGGGCTGCGGCCCCCAGGTAATATTTGTCTCTCTCTATCTCAAAGGGATGTTCCCCTTTGCGGCGCTTCTGGCCAACGCCGTTTCGCAGGACGGCGACGCCCTCTTCCCTTTGATCGCCATGGATCGCAAAGCCGCTTTCTGGGCCACCGTGGTCAATACCGCTGTTGCAGCCGTGGTCGGGGTGATCGCCTATCTCATCGAGGTAGGCCTGGGCTGAGGGCGACCCTTCCCGGGGAAGCGGGCGCCCTGTTTACACCGTAGAGCGGAGAAGAAAAACACCAGTAAAGGATTTGAGGAGATGTCCAAAAAGTCAATTACCGCCGCAGGAGTAATCGTTTTATTGCTTTTGTTCGCCCTGGCCTCGTGGATATTGCAGGCTGATGCAGACAAAGCGGTGCCTGAGGGGAATCTTCAGGTTCACTTTATCGATGTGGGCCAGGGAGACGCGATCCTGGTCCAGACACCCCGGCAGAACATCCTCATCGACGGGGGGGAGCGGGGCCCGGCGGCTCTCGATTACCTGAAATCCCGGGGCGTGGGGCGGCTCGACCTGGTGATCGGGACCCATCCCCATTCCGATCATATCGGCGGTCTCATCGATGTGCTGCAGGAGATACCGGTACAGGAGATCATCGATCCGGGGGTGGTGCATACCACCAAAACCTTCGAAGACTACTTGACCCTCATCGATGAGCGCGAGATCAAGTTTACCGAGGGCCGCGCCGGGCTGCGCTATGATCTCGGCGGCGGCGCCGGGATGCAGATCTTGCACCCCACCGCTCCCTCATCTTCCCGGTTAAACGATGCCAGCATCGTGGCCCGGGTGGATTTTGGGCGGCTCAGTTTTCTTTTCACCGGCGATATAGAGCGTGCGGCGGAGAAACAAATACTTGAAAGTGGGTACAACCCCGGTGCGGTTATTCTAAAAGTGAGCCATCACGGCAGCAGGGACAGCAACACCGGCGCCTTTCTTGAGGCCGTAAACCCGAAGACAGCGGTGATCATGTGCGGCAGCGGCAACACGTACGGCCATCCGCATAGCGAGACCCTGGACAAGCTGGCCGGCGCCGGGGTTGAAGTCTACCGGACCGATAGAGACGGGACGGTGCTTATCTCCACCGACGGGGAGACGTACACGGTTAAATGTGCACGGCAGGAGGGTCGGGAATGAAAGCGGTTCTCGATCGCTTCGAGGGCGATTACGCCATCCTGCTCTTTGGGGAAAAAGAGATCCGGGTCGATCTGCCGCGGGCCCTGCTGCCCCCGGGGGCCAAAGAAGGCAGCTGGTACAGGGTCAGCTTCGAACCGGACCCGGAAGGGGAGCGCAAACAGCGGGAAAAAATTGAGGATCTTTTAAACAAGCTCAAAAATAAAAACAGGTAGCGCCGCCCGGGGAGGGGCGGCTATTCCAGGAGGCAGTTTTTCCTGGTGCAGACGTAATTCCCCCTGAGCCGGGACAGATCGTGCCCTTCATGTTCCAGCAGCTTCTCCCTTAAATAACCGGCCCCGGTTCTGCAGATGCCGATTCCTCTTTGGGGCAGGACCCGGTGGGTGGGCAAAAAATAGGAAACAGGGTTTCTGGCCACGGCGCTCCCCACCGCCTGCGCCGCACCCGGCTTGCCCAGTCTCCCGGCAATCCCCTTGTAGGTGGTCACGGTGCCCGGCTCCACCCGGCTGACCGCCGCGAAGACCCTTTGCTGAAAATCTGTAAATCCGCTCAGGTCCAGGGGCAGGCCGTGCTTGCCGGTTTCCAGGAATCTTTTCGTCTCTTTTAAAATGAGCTCCCTCTCCGGATCCCTTTCCCCTTCTTCATCTGCCGGCCCCAGGCGGATGCTCCGCTCACCCCGGCTGCCCCTCAAGGAAAGATATTTCAAGCCCTCGCCGGTAAAGGTTATGCTGAGCCTGTCTGTTTCCAGAAAACCGATGATCTCTTCCCAGTTCATCTTGGTTCCCTCCGGGTGACAGGGGGACGGTTCTCCTGTCACCTTTTTTTGATTCTCGCTGCTTGCTTTTACCCTATCTCCGCTTCATAAATGAAGCTGTCTTTCTATCTTTCCTGGGGCGCTCCCAAATATGCCCCGCCATTTCACTTCGCTCCATAGAAAATAGCGGCGGCCTCTCCAGGCAAGATCCTCAGGGAACGGTTAGCGGAGAACATTTCAGAACAGGGCAAAGGTTTTAAAAATAAGTTGGAGAATAAGTGAGCAACCGGGCTTTTATCCTCCCGGCAGCGCGGCCCTGTTTACCTTGTAAATTGCGGCCGGCTCAATTATTGCGACAGGGCAGATCAATTCATGCGGAGGTGTGCGATGGAAGGTGCGCTGAAGACCTACACGAAAAAAGAGAGGAACTACTACATTCTCGGGCTTGCCGGTCAAAATGTGATCTACAATGTTATCGGTGTGGGGCTGGCCCTTTATTACACTGAAGCGCTCTATGTACCGCCCGCCGTAGTGGCGCTGCTCATGCTCATCGCCCGGCTGTGGGATGCCTGTAACGACTTTATCATGGGCGCCTTCGTTGACCGGACCCGCTCTAAGCTGGGCAAGGCCAGGCCCTATCTTATCGCCGCCCCTCTGCTGATCATGGTCGGTACCGTGGGGGCGTTTTCGGCAACTTTCGATTATAATCAGAACCCCACCCTCACCGTTGTCTTTATCTATATTACCTATATTTTGTGGGGCATGCTTTACACCATGGGGGACATCCCGCTCTGGGGCATCACCGCGCTGATGACCGAGAGCGAAAAAGATCGCACGAAGCTGCAGTCCCTGGCCCGGGTGGCGGGTACCGTCGGCTCTGCCCTGCCCCTGTTGAGCTTCGTGACCCTGGCCGGTGTGTTCAAAGATACCGGGGTTACCGCCATCTTTCCCAACGCCGGGGCCTACGGCTATTTTATGGCCGCCCTGATCTTTACCGTTATCGGGAGCGTCCTCTTTCAGCTGGTGGGCTTCAACGTGACCGAGAAGATCAAGCCCACCTACAGGGAATCAAACCTGTTTAAAAACTTTGCCCTTTTAAAGAAAAACAAGCCCTTCATCCGGCTCATGCTTTCCGGCGTCCTGGGCAGCACCAAGATGATGATCGCCAGCTGCTCCAACTACCTCTTCCTGTGGTATTACGCCAACGGCAGGGAGGCCGACACCATTTACTATATTGCGGTTATCGGCGGAGGCTACTTTGTCGGCACCCTGGTGGCGATGTACTTTACCCCCGCCCTCCTGCGTTATTTTTCCAAAAAAGATCTCTACAACTGGTCGCACCTGCTGAGCGTGATTCCCTTTATGGCTGCTTTTGCGCTCTATTATTTCCAGTGGGATACGGTTTGGCTCATCTCGGGCTTGATTTTGCTTGTGGGGATCCTGCATGGTTTCCCCACGGTGCTGCAGGTCTCCATGATCGCCGACTCGGTGGATTACCTGGAGCAGAAAACCGGCGAAAGGGCGGACGGCCTTTGCTTCGCCGGGCTCACCTTTTTGGCCAAGCTGCAGGCGGCGGTATCCTACTACGGGGCCCTGCTCCTGCTGAGCTTTGTGGGGTACAATTCCGGGCTTATGCAGCAGCACGTGGCTGCGGGAGGGATCGCCCGGGAGGCTTTCCCCGAGGTGATGCTGGCGCTCTTCTCCATCATCACCGTTTTACCGGCAATCGGGTCCGCCCTGGCGGTCATCCCCACCTGGAAGTACGGCCTTAGCGAAAAAAAGCACGCCAAAATTTTAAATGAGCTGAACCGGAGGAGGCGGGAGAAAGAGCGGCAGGATGAACCGGCGGGCTTAAGCGAAGCCCGTTAAAGAGAGCTGCTTTTCAGCCGGTGAGCACCCGGGTCGATCAGCCGGCCGGAGAGATTTGAAAACATGTGGGGGAGGTTTTTCATCATGCGCGGTTTTATTGTGCCCCATTCTCACTGGGACCGGGAATGGTATCTCACCTTCCAGCAGTTTCGCTTCAAGCTGGTCAAGCTGGTCGACCAGGTGCTGGAGATTCTGGAAAGGGACCGGCAGTTCAAATATTTCACCCTCGACGGCCAGGTTGTAATCCTGGAAGACTACCTGGAAATCAACCCCGGGGAACGCGGCAGGATCGAGAAGCTGATCCGCGCGGGCCGCCTGCTCGTCGGCCCCTGGTACGTGTTGCCCGATGAATTCCTGGTCAGCGGCGAAGCGCTCATCCGCAATTTGCAAAAAGGGCTCAGCCTGGCCGCCTCTTTTGGAGGGGCGATGAAGGTGGGCTATGTTCCGGACCAGTTCGGGCATATCGCCCAGCTGCCCCAACTTTTGCGGGGTGCCGGCCTCGATACGGCGGTCCTGTGGCGGGGGGTGGGCAGCGAATGCGGCGACACCCAGTTTACCTGGGAATCCCCCGACGGCAGCTGTGTGGAGACTTTTTACCTGATCGATACATACAGCAACGCCGCCGGGCTGCCCGCCGGGGTGCAGGAGCTGGCCGCGCAGGTGGCCGGGCTGGTGGAAAGCCAGCGTCCCTTCCTTTCCGCGAAGGCTGTTTTGCTGATGAACGGTTCCGACCACCTCATGCCCCAACCCCATCTTCCGAAATTTCTTCAGGAGGCGGGTGCAAGTGCGGGGGTGCAGCTGGAGATCTCCAACCTGCCCCGGTATATCGCGCATATGCGGCGGAGCAAACCGCGCTTTTCGCATCTCAAAGGCGAGCTGCGCTCCGGAGAAAGGGCGCCGCTGCTGGTTGGCTGCACCTCCTCCCGGATTCACCAGAAGCAAAGAAACCATGAGCTGGAGATCCTGCTGGAAAAATATGCCGAACCCTTCGCCTGCTGGTCCTGGCTGCAGGGCGATCCCTACCCCGGCAACTTCCTGAAGGAGAGCTGGCGGCTGCTGCTGCTGAATCACCCCCATGACAGTATCTGCGGCTGCAGCAACGACCAGGTTCACCGGGAGATCGAGACCCGCTACGACCAGGGGGAACAGATCGCCGCCCTGGTCCGGGAAGAGAGCTTGAGCCGGCTCGCCGGCCATATCGATACTACCGGCCTGGCGCGGGAGACCGGGGTGCTGGTGTTCAATCCCCATCCGGCAGCTGTCGATTATCCTGTGGAGATGGAGCTGCCCGATGCAGGCGAAAGCGGCTGCACTCACCTGGTCGATGAAAGAGGCGCCGCCGTCCCCTGGCAGCGTCTCAGCGGTGACAGCGGAGAATATCTGAACATCACCGGGACCCCGCTGCAGGCGCGGATGGCCCTGGGGCTGATCAGCGGCCGGGAGTTCCAGGGACTTTATTTGAACGATTTTAAAATAAGCGGCCCCGATCAAAGGGGGCTGCTCCGGGCAGATCTGATCATGGGCCACAGCCCCGTCGGCGAGATGAACGTGGAAAAGCTGAAAAAGGAGGCCCTGGAGATCCTTGCAGACAGGAGGGTAAAGCGGGTCCAGGCGGTAGCCCGCCGCAGCGGCGAGCGCGGTATTTTCCCGGCCCGCAATCTTCCCGGCTGCGGCTGGCGCACCTACACACCCCGGTCCGGCGGGGAGACCCCCGCGCCGGATACCGATCTGAGGGTCAGCCCCCGCAGCCTGGAAAACAGTTACTACCGGGTTGAGTTCAGCGCCGACGGCACCCTCGATCTCCTGGAGAAGGCTTCCGGAAAAAAACTGCGGCGCCTGCACCGCCTTGTAGACGGGGGCGACCGGGGCGATCTCTACACTTTCACCAGGCCCGAAGAAGACCGCCTGGTCGAGAGGCCCCTGCGCTTTCCGCGGGGGGCCAAATTTGAGGTTGTTGAAAGCGGTCCCGTGCGGGCCACGGTGCGGATTACCCGCACTTACCGGGTGCCGGCTTCGCTGGCCGCGGACCGGCAAAAACGCTCCCGTCAAAAAGTGGACTGCCGGGTTGTAACCGACGTCAGCCTGATCATGGAAACGCCGGGTCTCTATTTCAAAACAGTTGTCGACAACCGCGCCTGCGATCATCGCCTGCGGGCACATTTTCCGGTTTCCTTTCAGGCCCGGGAATGCCGGGTGGACGGACACTTCGCCGTTCTCAGCCGCTCGATTCAGCCCCCCGCCGGCGACTACAGCGGCTGGGCGGAGAAGCCCGGCGGCACGGCTCCCCAGAAGCAATTTGTCTCCGTCGACGACGGCAGCTTCGGCCTCGCCGTGATCAATCGGGGGCTTCCGGAATACGAAGTCCTTGCCGGATCGGAAGGGCAGGGTGCAGAGATCGCCCTGACCCTGCTGCGCTCGACAGGGTGGCTTTCACGAGGCGACCTGCACAATAGGCCCGGTCATGCCGGGCCCGCCGTGGAAACCCCGGAAGGCCAGTGCCCGGGAGAACAAAGCGCCCGCTATGCGCTCCTGCCCTACCGGGGCGGCCGGCCGGAGGGAGCGGTCAAAAGGTTGGCCGCCGTGATCAACGCGCCGCCCTGCGGCATCGCTACCGGGAAAAGCGCGGGACGCCTCCCGCCCGCCGGCTCCCTGCTCACCCTGGAACCTGAAAACATGGTGCTCAGCTGTATGAAAAAAGCAGAAGAGGGCGAGGCTGTTGTGGTCAGGTTTTTCAACTGTTCGGCAGAAACCGGCGAGGCGGTGATCAAGGCGGGCTTTGCCTACCGGCAGGTTTTCCAGGCCGATCACCTGGAAGAACCCCTTGGGGAGCCCCTGCCGCCCGCAGGCGGTTCGCTGTGCCTGTGCCTGCGCCCCTGGCAGATCGCCACCTTGCGCTTTGAACTGTAGATGTTTGCCGGCCCGGCGGCGGCATCGATAAATATGTGCAAAGTCCGTACACTATTAAAGGCGCCGGTAAGCCGGCAAGATTGCGGCCGGAGCAAAAAACGATTTGGGGTGGGCGGAAAATGGGGCAAGCTGAGCGCAAGAGCCAAAATAATGGCGGGGGGCCGCAGGAGATCTGGCTGGCCGGCGGCTGTTTCTGGGGGGTGGAGGCTTACTTTTCCCGCCTTGAAGGGGTGCTTCACACCGAGGTGGGCTATGCCAACGGCAGGGGCGCCCGAACTTCTTACGAGGAGATCGCCGCCACCGGTCACGTCGAAACGGTGCAGATCACGTACAACCCCCTGGAGATGAACCTGGAGAGTCTCCTGGAACACTTTTTCAAGATCATCGATCCCACGAGCAAAAACCGGCAGGGCAACGATAGCGGTACCCAGTATCGCACCGGGATCTATTCCCGTGATCCGGACGAATTGGAGCAGGCCCGAGCCTTCATTGCCGCCATGCAAAAAAAGTACCGCAAGCCCATTGTCACCGAGGTGCTCCCCCTGGAAAACTACCACCCGGCGGAAGAATATCACCAGGACTACCTGGAGAAAAACCCCGGCGGTTACTGCCATATCGATCTCTCTTCGCTGCCCGATAAGCGTAAACCCGAAACAACCCGCCTCTATGGCAAACCCGGCCCGGAAGAGCTTAAAAAAAATCTTTCCAAAGAGCAGTACCGGGTTACCCAGCTCGATGCCACCGAGCCTCCCTTTGAAAACGCGTACTGGGATCACCACGCCCGCGGGATCTACGTGGATGTGGTCACCGGTGAGCCCCTTTTTTTATCCTCTGACAAGTACGATTCGGGAACCGGCTGGCCCAGCTTTACCCGGCCTGTGGAACGCGGCGCCATCGTGGAGCGAGAAGATCGCAGCCGTACGGTGATCCGCACGGAGGTGCGCAGCCGCGCCGGCGACTCTCACCTGGGCCATCTCTTCCCCGACGGCCCCCGGGACAGGGGCGGGCTGCGCTACTGCATCAACAGCGCCGCGCTGCGCTTTATCCCTGCATCAAAGATGGAGCAGGAGGGCTACGGCCACCTGATCCCCCGGTTGGACAGCTAAAAAAGGTGACAGGGGGACGGTTCTCCTGTCACCTTTTTTCAGCGACAAATCAACCCCCTGATGTACTTTGTTTAACCATACAGCCGCCGGCGCCGCCCGGGTTATTGCCCGGACGGTGATCTGCAGCCGGTAAAGCAAATTTTCGGTTTTGGGATGAACAATCAAGACCAGGATCGCGGTTGATCCTGCTGTAGAAAAAAAGAATCTTTAAACCGGCAGGAAAAAGGGCAAGCTTATTGAAATTTTAAAGAGAACACCTAGGGGGAACGTTGCCAATAGTCTGCATCCCCGGAAAACTGCTGCAGCATTTATCGCCCGGGCAACACTATACCAAACCGGAGGGAATATCTGTGTGGATCTATGAAAAACCGGACAATCTCGTCGAATGGTGGATAGAAAGTGAGAACAAGTTCAAAGACAATGTGTTTTTCTGGGTGCGGAACGAACAGGGTAACCTTGATCCGATCACCTATGGCGAAATAGGCCGGAGGATCGCTCACGCCCGCAGCGGGCTGGCCCAGCTGGGCATCGGCAAAGATGATGCCGTGGGGGTGATCTCGTCCAACCGGCCGGAATGGGTTGTTATTGCTTTCGCAGCTTACGGCCGGAGGGCCCGCTTTGTGCCCATGTATGAGCAGGAGCTGGCCCAAACCTGGAAATATATCGTTAAAGACAGCGCCATTAAATTTCTACTGGTATCAAACCGGGAGATCTATAACCGGGTGAGACATTTTTTAAAAGAGATTGACACCCTGGAGCAGATCTACATTATGGAGGGGGAGGGCAAGAACAGCCTTGCCGCACTGGAAGAGAGCGGCCGCTTGAACCCGGTTGTTCCCGAGTTTCCCACACATGACGACGTTGCCGTGCTGATATACACTTCCGGCACCGTTGCCGAACCGAAGGGTGTTCTTCTTACTCACGGAAATTTGACCTACTGTTCAAAAGCCGGTTACAAGATCTATCCCGAGCTGAACGAGGAATGCGTGGCCCTCTCCATGCTGCCCTGGGCTCATTCTTACGCTTTAAGCGCCGAGATCAATAACTGGATCCAGTTTGGAGGCTCTATCGGCTTCATGAGAGATGTCACCACCCTCACCGAAGATATCAAGGTGGTTAAGCCGCACTATCTCATCTGTGTGCCCCGTCTTTTCAACAAGCTCTACGACGGTATTCAGATGCAGATGAGCGATGCCGGCGGGATTAAAAAGAAACTTTTTGATGCCGCCTGCGCCGCGGCCGGAAGGAAAAGAGAGCTGGCCGGGCAGGGGAAATCGAGTGCGCTGCTCAACTTGCGGTTTGCTGTTCTGGATAAGCTCGTTTTTTCAAAAATCAGGGAGGCCCTGGGTGGGCGGCTTGTGGGTTCACTTACCGCCAGCGCGGTAATGAACAAGGAGATCGCTGAATTTTTCAATGATTTGGGGCTGCCCATTTACGACTGCTACGGTCTAACCGAGACGGCCCCGGCAATAACGATGAACAGCCGGGAAAAATGGCGTATCGGCAGCGTGGGCCAGGTTCTTGCGGGGCAAAAACTGCACATCGACCGGTCGGTAGTGGAAGATGGTGCGGCAGACGGTGAAATTGTTGCTTACGGGCCCAATATCATGAGGGGTTATCACAACAAGCCGGAACAGACTGCGGAAGTGCTCACGGCTGACGGCGGCCTGCGGACGGGGGACCGCGGCTACCTGGATGAAGACGGCTATCTCTGGATTACCGGCCGGATCAAGGAACAATACAAGCTGCTCAACGGCAAGTATGTTTTTCCCGCCGCCATCGAAGAAGAGATCAAGCTCATCCCGTACGTGGCCAACGCCATGGTTTACGGCGACGGCAAGCCCTTCAATATCTGCCTGGTGATCCCCGATTTCGAGGTGGCCGCCCGCTGGGCCGCTGAAAAAGGCGTCTCTCACCGGCCCGGGGATCTGCTGGCCAATGCGGAATTTAAAAAAATGATCGAAGAGGAGATCGTTAATATTTTGACCGGGGCTTTTGGCGGGTATGAGATCCCCAAAAAGTATCTCTTTCTCGAAGAAGATTTTTCCATCGAAAATCGCATGCTCACACAGACAATGAAGGTAAAGCGCCGGGTGGTACTGAACATGTATCATCAGCAGATCGAGATGCTCTACGCTTAAAAGTTATCTTGCCCGGTCAGGCAGGGTCCGTCCCCGGCGGCAGGTGAAGGGGTGTTTGTTCAAATGAACGTAATGGAGACAATTCAAAAAAGGTACTCGGTGCGAACCTATGCGCCTCAAAAAGTAGAAGAAAATATCAAAAAAAAGCTGCGGCAATTTTTTACTGAGTATAGCCCCGGCCCCCTGGGGGCCGCGGTGCGCTTTAAGCTGCTGGAGCTTGGCACGGTCAGTCCACGGGAACTAAGGAGTTTTGGCACTTATGGGATGATCCGCGGTGCCGGGCTTTATATTCTGGCAGCGGTGGAAGATGCGGCCGGATCCCAATTGGACCTGGGCTACTGTCTCGAAAAGGTCGTCCTCGAAGCTACCGCCCTGGGGCTGGGGACCTGCTGGCTGGGCGGCACCTTCAGACGAAGCCGCTTTGCCCGCTGGATGGAGCTTGCCGGTGACGAACTGCTGCCGGTGATTATCCCCGTGGGCTATCCCGCTGAAAAAAAGAGGCTATCGGAGGCGATCTTACCTTCCGGCAGTACCGGCCGGCGAAAGCCCTGGCCTGAACTCTTTTTTACCGGGGACGCGAAAACACCGCTATCAGAAGAAGAGGCCGGACCCTACCGCAGCGCCCTGGAGGCGGTGCGCCTTGCCCCCTCCGCGCTTAACGGCCAGCCCTGGCGGATAATCAAAGACGGTGAGGGCTGCTATCGCCTGTATTTGAAAGAAAACCGGCTTTACAACCGTACTTTGGGGAAGCTCAGGCTGCAGCATATTGATATGGGCATCGCCATGGCCCATTTCGAACTGGTTGCCCGGGAGCAGGCGCTTCCCGGCCGGTGGGATCCCCATGCTCCCGCGCTGCCCCACAGCGGACTGGAGCAGGTGGCGCTATGGGACACCGGATCCAGCTGAGGTTATTTTGCGCTGCCGTAATCCCCTACGGTGGTAGTAAACAAATTTTTTACCACAGAACTGATCAAGCAAAATCGCTCCTTTGCCGGGTCGTTTTTTGATTACAGTGATCGTTTATTTTCCCGGGTTATAACATTGACCGGAAAGGCGGGCTGGAGATGATAAAAAGAGGGGTTAAGCCGATTTATGTTGTAAGCGCTGTTACGTTGGGGCTCTCCGTGCTGGCGATTTTGGGGGGCCTGCTGCACCTGGCCGTGCCGGTTTGCCTGCCGGCAGACACCTTTTTTGGAGTGCTGTTTTTGCTGGCCCTGCTGTCGCTGAACCTGCTGGTATACTTAAGTGACCGCCTCGTTGATCGCAGCGATTACCTGGGAAGGCGACTGCATCGCCGGGGATATCTCTGCCTGGCGGTGATCGCTGCCGGCCTGTGGACGATGCTGCTGCTGAACCAGTTGGTGGCAGTGATCTACACGAACAGGTTCGACAGCCTGATTTTTGCGGGGATCTACTTATGCTATTTTGGAATCCTTGTATTGGGGGCCGCTGCGGCCCGGGGAACGCTGGTTGCGGTAAAAAGGGGTTTCCCGCTGCAGCGGGGCCGCCGCGCAAGAGCACCCCGGAGGGGGGGAGGATTTAAGAAAACGGTGACCGTGCTTTGCTATATCGCCCTGGCTTTGGGCCTGGCCGGTCTTTACTTTTTACTGGCCGGCGATCGGTCTGTCTTTTTTGAAAGCGCGCCCCAGTTTGCCGAGATCTTCATTTCCGGGTTTTCTCTTTTTCATGCTTTTACCCTGCTGAGCCTGGTGGTGCTCATTTTAAAATTGCAAAACCGGCCGGGCAGCGCCGGGGCTGTGCTGGTAGGAGCCCTCGGCCTGGTCTCTTTCGCCCTTTACCTGCTTCCGCTGGTAGGCATATTCAAAACCTGTGACGCTGCGAAAACTGAGTTTGAAGATGTTTTTGGCAGCGGCCGCCTGGAGCAAATGGATGCCGCCCGGACAGACCAATTCCTGGATAAACCGTTCTCTTTACCGGCTTACTTTTTGGGGATGCGCCCGGATGAATACCGCTACGAAAAAGATCTTGTTTTTTACGAGGGGAGCAGCGGTGTCGATGACGGGTTAAAGCTTCGCTGCGATGTTTTCATGCCTCCCGAGGGTAGAACCGACCTGCCGGGTTGGGGGTCCACGCTGATTCGCATTCACGGAGGGGCCTGGATCGGCGGCGACAAGGGCTTTGCCAACATGCTGCAGGTCAACAAATATTTTGCCTCCCGGGGGTACACGGTGTTTGATCTGCAGTACGGCCTTACCGATCTGGTAATGCTAACCTTACCGGCGCTCCAGGCGCGCCTGGGCCCTGCGGAGCTGATCGGCCCCTATACCCTGGACGACATGATGCGCCACCTGGGGGAATTCACCAAATACCTGGCAGCACATGCCGCCGAATACGACCTGGATCTGGATTCAGTCTTTATTTCCGGGGGGTCCGCGGGGGGGCAGCTTTCCACGGCGCTGGCCCTGGCCATCTCCGGAGAGAGCCACTCAGAGCTTTTCAGCGACGCGATAAAGATTAAAGGCTATATTCCCCTGTACCCGGCTATCGAGACCAGCTTCTTGCCGGATCTGGGCGAGGCTCCCGAATGGATCGATGTCAAGCTGCTGGTGGATGAAAAGAGCCCCCCCTGCCTCGTCTACCAGGGGACCAAGGACGGAATGGTTAAGCTCGTCACAGCGAGAGAATTTAAGGAGAGATACCGGGCGGCGGGCAACGAAGAGTGTGCCCTGCTGGAGTTCGACTGGGGCGGGCACGCCAGCGATTTTTATTTTTCCGGTTATTTCAACCAACCCTGGACTTATTACATGGAGCGCTTTATGTACCTGCACCGCTGAAAAACGGTTTTGCCTTCTTCGGAGGCGGGTCCAGGTCACCGTCTCCCCGGCCTGCCCGGCTTACATGCTGCGCAGCCGGGCAATTCTCTCTTCGATGGGCGGATGGGTGCTAAAAAGTGCAGTCAAATCTTTGGCGGAAAAGGGATTGACGATAAACATATGTGCCGTGGCCCGGTTGAGGCCGTGAAGCGGCCTCTGCCGGGCGTGCTGCTCCATCTTGGCCAGGGCTGAGGCCAACCCCTGCGGGTTGCCCGAGAACCCGGCCCCGGTAGCGTCAGCACCGTATTCGCGTGTCCGCGATACGGACATCTGGATCAGGAGCGCGGCGAGGGGGGCCAGCAGCAGAGCCACGAGACGGAAGATAAGCAGCGCTGCACCGCCCTGGCTGCGCCTGCCGCCACCGCCAAAACCGCCCCACATCCCAAACCGGGCCACGAACATGAGCGCGCCGGCGAGCGTTGCAGCGATCGTGCCTACTAAAATATCCCGGTTGCGGATATGGGCCAGCTCGTGTGCCAGAACACCTTTGAGCTCTTCGTAGTCCAGCATTCTTAAAAGACCCGCAGTTACCGCAATGGCAGCGTGCTGCGGGTTGCGGCCGGTGGCAAAGGCATTGGGCTGCCCGGTGGGCATGAGGTAGAGCCGCGGCATGGGCATGCCGGCGTTATGGGTCAGCTCGCGCAAGGCCCGGTAGACCTCGGGGGCGTCGTTTTCGCTCAGCGGCTGAGAGCGGGTCATGCTGATGGCCATGCGATCGCTAAACCAGTACGAGAAAAAATTTACGGCCATTGCCAGAATGAAGCCAAAGAGAAGCCCTTCCCTGCCGCTGATAAGGCCGCCCACCAGCAGAAAAATCGCTGTAAGAAGGATCATCAAGAAGAATGTTTTTAGCCGGTTCACTTGCCTTCGTCCTCTTTCATAAGATCATTACGATCCCTTTCCAGAGATCATATCATACTATACCGCAATAATTTACCGCATAAACATCCCAAAAAACAGGAATAGAGCATCGCTGAATAGAATAAATAGATAATCAATTTGTTATTGTCAAAATTATCGCATCTGTGGCGAAGGAGGGGTGGACAATGGATTACCAGGGACAGATCGAGCAAGCTGCAGCCTTGATTAAAAAAAGCACCGGTTTTTACAGTCTCACCGGGGCCGGCCTTTCCACCGAAAGCGGCATCCCCGATTTTAGAACCCCGGGTGAGGGAATCTGGGAAAAGTTTGACCCCATCGAGACCTCCTCGGTAGAGGTCTTGCAAAACAATCCCCGGGTATTTTACGAATCGGCCTTCAATCGCTTTGCCAGCATCACCCTGGCAGAGCCCAATCCCGGGCATTACGCCCTGGCCAGGATGGAAGAAATGGGTTTTCTCAAGGGCCTGGTGACGCAAAACATCGACGGGTTGCATGTGAAGGCGGGATCGCGTAAAATTTGGGAGGTGCACGGTCACCTGCGTTCCGGTTACTGCCAGGGTTGCAAAAAGCGGTATTCTTTTGAGGAGCTGGTCCACCAGGTGGAGCTAAAACGCATTCCCCCGGTTTGCCGCACCTGTTTTGATGTGCTGCGCCCTGACGTGGTTCTTTTTGGCGATCCCATGCCGCCGATTTTTTACGAGGCGGAAGAGATCTTGCGTGCAAATTGCGATTTAATGCTGGCGGCAGGGAGCAGCCTTGTGGTTTATCCGGTGGCCTATTTGCCGCGGTTGGCCGGGCAGTTGATCATTATCAACAGCTCGCCCACAGAGTACGACCAGGTTGCCGAAGTGGTCATTCGGGAAAAATGCGGTAAAGCGCTGCATGATCTTGCCGGGCAATTGGCCGCTGATCAATAAAGCTTTGCAGCAGCGAACAGCGGGTTACAGCACAACACAATCTGAATAACACCGTACCAGGGAGGTTTGCCATAGCAATGACCGGTGTACCCCATCCACCCGATCAGATTCCGATTACCCGTGCTGAAAGACAGAAGCGTGAAGCCCGGCGCCGCCGCAGCCCGAAAAAAGGCCGCAGTCCCGTGCTGGGCGATATCCTTTTGATTATGGTGCTCGCCTGTGTTGCGGTGATGCTCTATGCCCTTATCCAGAGCAAGAGCAGCGGTCAAGCCCCGGAGCTGGCGGGACGGCAATTTTACATTGTCCAAAGCGATACGATGAAGCCCGTTTTTGGCCCGGGCAGCCTGCTGGCGGTAAGACCGGTGGAACCGGCAGGCTTAAAAAAAGGCGATATTATTGCTTTTATCGATCCCGACAACCCCTCGGGGATAGTAAGCCACCGCATCACCGCAGTAAATGCAGACGCCGGGCTAACCTTTACCACTCGCGGCGACGCCAACCCAAAAGATGACCCTACAGCGGTCCCGGCGGAAAACATTATCGGGAAAGGCGCGTTTTTTATTCCCTATGCCGGCTATCTCCTTGGTTTTATCCAGACGACGGTGGGATTAATCTCGGTAGTGCTTGCCCCGGCGCTGCTGATCGTTATTTTTGAATTACGCAAGCTGCTCCGCCATGCTGCGGCGCATAAAAAAG
>JAAZIE010000004.1 GCA_012510305.1 Bacillota bacterium
CGCGGCTGGACCGGATCCTGGCCAATGAGGAAATTCGCACCATCATCAGCGCTGCGGGAACAGGTATCGGCGAAGACTTTGATCTTTCCCGGCTGCGCTACCAGAAAATAGTGATCATGACCGATGCCGATGTGGACGGCTCCCATATACGGGTCCTGCTGCTGACCTTCTTTTACCGGTATTTACCGGAGCTGATCGAGAGCGGTTTTATCTACGTGGCCCAGCCCCCGCTGTACAAGGTTAAAAAAGGAAAGAGGGAAGAATACCTCTACCGGGACGAAGACCTGGAAAAACTGCTTGAAGAATGGGGACGCGAGGGGATCCGGGTGCAGCGGTACAAAGGTCTCGGGGAAATGAACGCCGACCAGCTGTGGGAGACAACGATGAACCCGGCAACCCGCTTTATCAAGCGGGTGGAGCTCATCGATGCCCAGGAAGCGGACCGCATTTTCAGCGTGCTCATGGGCGACCGGGTGGAGCCGCGCCGCCGTTTCATCGAGGATCATGCCAACCTGGTGCAAAACCTGGATATTTGATTTCGTCCAATAAATAATTAAAGCACCGGCTTGCCCGGCGGCGGTACAAGCATTTATAAAAATTTAAGGGATCAGGGAAAGGGAATTTGGATGAACGAGAAAAAAAGGATTGTTCCGGTTAGCGTCCATGAAGAAGTAAAAAGGTCTTTTCTTGATTACGCCATGAGCGTGATTGTCAGCCGGGCGCTGCCTGATGTGAGGGACGGGTTCAAACCGGTTCACCGGCGCATCCTCTATGCCATGTCGGAGATGGGCTCTACGCCCGATAAGCCATACCGTAAATCGGCGCGTATAGTCGGCGAGGTGCTTGGAAAATATCATCCTCACGGTGACACCGCTCTCTACGACGCCATGGTCCGCCTGGCCCAGGATTTTTCGACGCGTTATCCCCTGGTAGACGGGCATGGCAACTTCGGTTCGCAGGATGGGGATGCGGCGGCGGCGATGCGCTACACCGAGGCCCGGCTTTCCACCCCGGCGATGGAGCTGCTCAGGGATCTGCAGAAAGAGACGATCGACTTCAGGCCCAACTTTGATGAAAGTTTGGAGGAGCCGGTGGTTTTGCCGGCGCGGTTTCCCAACCTGCTGGCAAACGGATCGGCCGGAATCGCCGTGGGTATGGCTACAAATATCCCTCCGCACAACCTGGGTGAGCTCATCGATGCGCTTCAAATGCTGATCAAGCGGCCCGAGAGCCCGGTAGCGGAACTGCAAAGCCTGGTGAAAGGCCCCGATTTTCCCACCGGGGGACTCATTGTCGGCTACGAGGGCATTAACAAGGCTTACCAGACGGGGCGGGGGATTATCCGGATGCGGGGCCGCGTCCTCATTGATAAAAAAGAGAAAAATCGCGATCATATTGTTATTACCGAACTGCCGTACCAGCAAAACAAGGCCAAGCTGGTGATCAGGATCGCCGAGCTGATCAAGGACAAGAAGATCGAAGGGGTTACCGATCTCAGGGACGAATCCGATCATAGCGGAGTGCGCATCGTCCTGGAGGTCCGCCCGGGATACCAGTCCCAGCTGATCATCAACCAGCTCTACCAGTACACGCCGCTTCAGCAAACCTACGGTATTATCATGCTGGCCCTGGTGAACGGTGAGCCCCGGGTGCTCAATTTAAAGGAGATGCTGGTCCACTACCTGGAGCATCAGAAAGAAGTAGTGGAGCGGCGAACCCGCTTTGATCTGAAACGGGCCGAAGAGCGTCTCCATATTGTGGAGGGGCTTCGTATCGCCCTTTCCCGGCTTGACGAAGTGATCGCCCTGATCCGGCGCGCACCCGACGGGCCCAGCGC
>JAAZIE010000197.1 GCA_012510305.1 Bacillota bacterium
CTTATGCTTAAGAACGTGTATCAAGCGGGAGGATAATAAAAATGGTTAAACGAAAAGAGCGCCCACCGGTAAGTCCCACACCAGGCGGCGCAAAAACCGGTGACTTCACGCGCAATCCAGCCCTTGCCGAAACAAGGGAAGGGGAAAAGTCCACCGATGCGCTTTTGATTTTAAGCCAGATTACCTCTACGGTGAGCGCTTTAAGCGAGCTCGATGCCATCTTAAAAGTAGGGGTGGAGAAAACCCTGGAGTTTATTGGGGGAAACTACGGCGGAATTATGCTCTTGAACAAGGAGAGCCAAAAGCTGACCTATCACGTGTACCAGGGGCTATCCGACGAATTCGTCCGAAGGGCGGCGGTTAAGCCCGGTGAGGGGGTCAACGGAAGGGTTTTTTCCACGGGAAAAGCGATCCTGCTGGACGATATTTCCGCAGAACCGGAAGTGCTGCACAGCGATCTGATCAAAACGGAGGGTCTGCGGGCTTTTATCAGCGTCCCCCTCCGTTTCAGGGAAGCGGTTTTGGGCGTGTTGAACTGTGCCAGTCCCCGTAAGCGGCACTTTGCAGAAAAAGATATGCATCTTTTAAACTCCATCGGCGATCAGTTAGGCCTGGCCATCGGTCATTTTCGATTGCATAAGAGGCTGCAGGAAAAAAGAGAACGCTACCGTGACGTGGCGCGCCAGGTGATCACCGCCCAGGAAAAAGAAAAGAAAAGAATCTCACAGGAACTGCACGATGAAACCAGCCAGATGCTGGCCGCATTAACGCTGAACCTAAAAACATTGATCGAAATGGCCAAATTATCAGGTCTGCGAGATCAAAAATTCAATGAGATGTTGCGCAAAATCCACACCACGGCGGTTCAGATCAATAACGAGGTTAACCGGATCATTTCCGATCTCCGTCCCACCCTGCTGGACTCCCTGGGGTTTGTCCCGGCTATTCGCCATTATGCAGAGTCATCCCTTCTGCCTTTGGAGATCAATATTACCTTCGACATCATGGAGGCGCCGCCGGCACTCTCCCCGGAAGATGAGGTGAACCTGTTTCGCTGGGTTCAGGGAGTTGTGGGCAATATTGTCCAGCATTCCCGGGCCCGGAATGTAAAGATCTCCTTGCAGAAAAGAAGGAACCGGCTGGAGCTCTGCATCAAAGACGATGGGGTGGGGTTTGACGTCTCCAGGATTGGCCGGATCAACAGTCAAAAAAGAAGGCACGGCCTCGGCTTGATCATTGCCAAGGAGAGAATGAAACTGATCGGCGGCGACTGTTCGATCCAGTCGCAGCCGGGTGAAGGCACCACCGTGGTTGCGGTAATACCGATGGCCTGAGCCCGGAAGCCTGCTCTCTTTAAATAAACCGGGAAATCGCGGGGGGAATTATAAGTTATGGCAAACATCAAGGTGCTTCTGGCCGATGATCATACCATCGTTCGCGAAGGCGTCTCGGCGCTGCTGGAGATTTCGCCTGGAATTGAGATTGCCGGCGAAGCGAGCGATGGGAACGAGGTCCTGGAGTTCGCCAGGAAACAGCCGGTTGATCTGATTTTGATGGACCTGGATATGCCGGTCATGGGCGGGTTGGAAGCAACGCGAAATATCTGTAAAGAGTTTCCCGAGATCAAGATCCTTGTCCTGACGCAATATGATCACAAAGAGCATGTTCTCTCCATCCTGGAAGCCGGCGCCCACGGTTTTCTGAACAAATCTGCGGCCTCTTCAGAACTGCTTTCCGCGATCAGGGCGGTTTATCGCGGGGACTCGTACCTTTCCCCGTCGGCTACAAGGCACCTGGTGGAAAGTTACCAGGAGGAGCTCAATGGAAAAAAGGGCGGCGATCTTTATGAAAAGCTCACGGATCGGGAAAAAGAGGTGTTTCGCTTGCTGGCCGAGGGGCGCACCGTCAGGGAGATTGCCGGGATCCTGGTGATCAGCCCCAAAACCGTGGACAGTCACCGGAGCAGGCTCATGAGCAAGCTCGATCTTGAAAATCGTTCCGATCTGATCAAGTACGCCCTGCGCAAGAAGATCATCCCCCTGGGGTGACAGCAGCCCGCCCCCGTCAAAATGTTGACGTGAGCGGGGCGGCTACCGGACCGTTAGTATAACAATTCAGGGAAAGGGGGCCTCAAGCGGTGAAAAGAAGGATTCTCATTGTCGATCAGGATGATCAGTTTACGGTCAGGCTCCGGGAAGAGCTGGAGAAAAGGCACTGCAAGATCTTCATTGCCTGTGAAAAGCACAAAGCGCAGGAGATTATCAAAATCAGGGACCTGCAAATGGTTATCCTGGGAGCACTTACTCCCCGGGAAGACGCCTTTAAACTGCACCGGTGGATCAAGGAGCGGCCGGTAACCGGCACCCTGCCGCTGATCGTAGTGGATACTCCACCCGGCGCAGGGCCGGCCAAAGGCTGGCGCCGGGATGAAGGGATGCGCATGGATGCCGAAGAGTATTTCTGCCGGCCCGGGGATCTTTCCGGATTGGTGACGGTGGTCGAGGATCTGTTGGTGAAAACGGCCAGAAAGATCCGGGTGCTTCTGGTGGACGATCATGCCGTGGTCAGGGAAGGAATCCGGGCCCTCCTGGATCTGCAAAGAGATATGCTCATCGTCGGGGAAGCGGTGGACGGTTGGGACGCCATCGAAAAAACAGATCAGCTGCTGCCCCACGTGGTGATTATGGATATTGTGATGCCGGAGCTGAACGGGATCGAGGCGATGAAGCTGATCAAAAGCAGGTGCCGGGATGTGCGAGTCCTGATTTTAAGCCAGCATGATGATGCAGACCATATCGATACCAGCAAAGAAGCGGGCGCCTTCGGGTTCATCCCCAAAAAAAGTGCCAGCACCGAGCTGCTCAAGGCGATCAGGATAGCACGGCGTTCAAAACAGCGCGCCCGGTATTATTTATCGAATTGACCTTGGGGGGCCGGAGGCCCCCCAAGGTCATCCTGAGGGCGAAGCCCGAAGGATCTAAGCTCATCCTGAGGGCGTAAGCCCGAAGGATCTCTCGCTTTACCCCTATGAAAACGCCCGGGCGGTCTTCTCAGCCCGCAACCTGGCCGGGCGAGACCCTTCACTGCGTTCAGGGTGACATTTAAAGGAAACCCGTGTTTAGACGCGGAATGCCGGATGACCCCGAAACCCCGCTAAAAGGTAATAGAAACCTTTTCATACGTAGGGCGGGCCATGCCGCAAGGCCCCCCACCGTGGTGCAAGCAGTAACGTGAGATTTAACGCGATGACGGGCGGGTAAATGCGGAAACGGGCCCCGTTTAACCACACCGTTACCGTAAACCTCCGTAGGGGCGACCCATGGGTCGCCCAAACC
>JAAZIE010000198.1 GCA_012510305.1 Bacillota bacterium
CCTCACCCGGATTACCCGCGGGGAGGGCCGGGATGAAGATCTGGACACCCTGCTCAAGATAGCGCAGACGGTGAAAGAGACCTCCCTGTGCGGTCTGGGCCAAACCTGCCCCAACCCTGTTCTGACCACGCTGCAGTATTTCAGGGAGGAATATGAAGCCCACATCAAGGAGAAAAAATGCCCGGCGGCCGTCTGCGACGCCCTGATGATCTCGCCCTGCCAGCATACCTGCCCGGTGGGCATCGATATCCCCCGTTACGTGGACCAGATCAAAGAAGGCCGCTACCTGGAGGCGGTGGAGACTATCCGGGAGCGCAATCCCTTTCCGGCCATCTGCGGCCGCATCTGCCACCATCCCTGCGAGAGCCGCTGCCGACGCGGCGAGCTCGACGACCCGGTGGCGATAAAGGCGCTGAAGCGCTTTGCCGCGGATTGGTACTTTGAAAATATCGACCGGCTGCCCCCGCCGGAGCCCTTCGCGGTGGTCCATCCCCAGAAAATAGCAGTCATCGGGGCCGGACCCTGCGGCCTCTCCTGTGCCTACTTTTTGGCCCGGATGGGTTACCCGGTGACGGTTTATGAAGCGCTGCCCGTCGGCGGCGGGATGCTCTCGGTAGCCATCCCCGATTTTCGCCTGCCCCAGGAAGTGATCAACCTGGAGATCGAACATATTTCCCGGCGCGGGGTGAAGATCAACTACAACTCTCCGATCAATGTCAATTTTACCATCGACGATCTGAAGGAGGAGGGCTACCAGGCTGTATTTATCGCTGCCGGAGCCCAAAAGAGCCAGCGCATCGGCATCCCCGGAGAGCTGGAAGACCTGGAGGGTTTTCATTACGGACTGCGCTTTTTAAGGGATGTCAAGGTCGGCAAGCCCGTCAACATGGGGCGGCGGGTCGCCGTTATCGGCGGCGGCAACGTGGCCCTGGACACCGCCCGCACCGCCCTGCGCCTGGGCGCAGAAGAGGTGATCATCCTCTACCGCCGCTCGCGGGAAGAGATGCCGGTTTCGCAAATGGAGTACGATGAAACCCTTTCCGAGGGAGCAAAGGTCTTGTTTCTCACCGCTCCCACGAGGATCGCCAGCGAAAACTGGAAAGTAACGGGCCTGCAATGCACCCGCATGGAGCTGGGCGAACCCGGCGCCGACGGCAGGCGTCGTCCCCGGCCTGTTCCCGGCACTGAATTCTTTTTGCCGGCCGATACCGTCTTTGCCGCCGTGGGCCAGGCGCCCGATCTCTCCTTTTTGCCGGCCGACAGCGCCCTGGAAAGGACCCGCTGGGAGACGCTGGTTGTTGATCAGAACACCCTTGTCTCCAATGTCCCGGGGGTTTTTGCCGGGGGGGATTTTGTTTTAGGGCCGGGCATGGTCATCGATACCATCGCCGCCGGCAGAAGGGCGGCGCTGGCTATCGAAAAATATCTGAAAAGCGATCCCACGCGCGTAGAAATGTACGATCGCAAGCCGGCCGAGTTCGATGAAACGGTGCCCCTGGAAGAGGAGGAGAGCTGGGAAGAGC
>JAAZIE010000005.1 GCA_012510305.1 Bacillota bacterium
CAGCCAATGCTGTTGCGGTGGTGAATTCACTGGAGGCCAAGAAAATTATCTTTGCACCCGACCGCAACCTGGCCCATTTTGTTTCCAGTCAGACCGACAAAGAGATTATCCCCTGGCCGGGTTACTGCATCGCCCATCACCGCGTAACCGTGGATGACCTGGACAAGGCCCGCCGGATCCATCCGGGCGCGCCCGTGATCGTGCATCCGGAATGCCGGCCCGGGGTGGTGGCGAAAGCCGATGCTGTCTTGGGGACCGGCGGGATGATCCGCTATATCCGGGAGACGGATGCAGCGGAGGTTGTTGTGGGGACAGAAGAGGGCCTCCTCTGCCGCCTGCGCCGGGAGCGCCCCGATATTGATTTTCACCTGCTGTCACCGGGCCTGTATTGCCCGGGAATGAAATATACCACCGCGGATAAAATAGTTTATTCACTGGAAAATATGCAGTACCGGGTCTCTGTTCCCCCGCTTATTGGGGAGCGGGCGGCGGCGGCGCTCCGGCGAATGCTGGAGGTTCCGTCAGCCGGCTAGTATTCAGGACGCCGGAAGCGAGGCGCGGGAGATGCTCCGGGAGGGATAAATTGATGCTTTCAAAACAGCTGATCAAGGAAAAAGTAAGCATGGCCCTCGACGAGGATCTTCGCTATGGGGATATCACCACCGGGGCTATTGTCTCGCCGCAGGCACAAGGAACGGGCATCATTTATGCTCGGGAGAAAGGTGTTATCGCCGGACTTCCGCTGGCCGAAGAAACCTTTCAGGCCCTCGACAAAACCCTGGATTGTTCACCGCTGGTCGAAGAGGGCGAGAGGGTTAAGCAGGGAAAAGCGGTCATGCGGATTTGCGGGCTGCTGCGCCCCCTGCTCTCGGCTGAAAGAACCGCCCTGAATTTCTTGCAGCGCCTTTCGGGTATTGCCACTCTTACGGCCGGCTGGACTCGTGAGCTGGAAGGTTTTCCGGCGAAGCTGACCGATACCCGAAAAACCACGCCCGGTCTGAGAGCCTTGGAAAAATATGCGGTCAGTGTCGGCGGGGGAGTCAACCACCGCTTTTCACTGGATAGCGGTATTCTAATTAAAGATAATCATATCCATGCCGCCGGCGGGATTACGGCGGCAATAAAACGGGTGCGTGCAGGCGCCTCTTTTGCCTGGCGGATCGAGGTTGAAGTCACCGACTTGGAACAGCTGCGCGAAGCGCTCAGTGCGGGTGCCGAAATGATCATGCTGGACAATATGGCGCTTTCGCTGATGAAAGAGGCGGTGCAGATCACCGCCGGGAAAGCCCTTCTGGAGGCCTCAGGGAACATCACCCTGGAGCGCTTGCGAGAGGTTGCTGCCACCGGGGTGGACTATATCTCCAGCGGTGCCCTCACTCATTCGTATCGTTCCATGAATTTGAGCCTGCTGCTTGAGTAAGCCGGGCCGGTTTTAAAGATTTTGAGGGAGGTCGGCGAAGATGACTCGCGATCAGGTTTACGATTTAATTATTTTGGGGGGAGGGCCTGCCGGGGTTGCTGCCGCCATCTACGGCGTCAGATCCGGTTTGTCGGTTGTCCTTTTGGAGAAAGCGCTTGTTGGCGGCCGCCTGGTCTCCGTAGATCGTATCGACAATTATCCCGGTTTCCCCGACGGGATTACCGGCCCTGAGCTGGGCTTGCTCTACGACAGCCACTTGAGGCGCTTCGAGGTGGAAGTACGGCCGGCCCAGGTGGAGAGGGTATCCCTGAAAGGTTCGCTGAAGAAAATATTTACCCTGGATGGTGAGATCAAGGGGCGGGCGGTCGTGATCGCAACGGGCACAATGCCGAAGCTGCTTCACGTTGAGGGCGAGTCGGACCTTTATGGCCGCGGTATTTCACAATGTGCCTCCTGTGATGCCGCTTTTTTCAAAGGAAAAGATGTGGCGGTGGTGGGAGGCAGCAGTTCGGCCCTGGAAGAGACCCTCTTTATCGCCCGCTTTGCCAAAAAAATTTACCTGGTGCACAAGCGTGCCGCTTTCCGGGCGGTGCAGTCCTTACAGGATCAGGTTCTTGGCCTGCCCAATGTGGAGGTACTCTGGAACAGTGAAGTCCAGAAGATTGAGGGAGATAAACAGGTTACCGGGCTGCTTTTGAAGCAGGAAGGCAGGACGGAACGGCTGCCGGTGGAGGGGGTTTTTGTGTTCACCGGGCGCATTCCCAGCACTGCTTTCCTGGGGGAAGATCTGGACCTGGATGAAAAAGGATATATTATTACCGGCGCAGAGATGGAGACTTCGCTGCCCCGGGTCTACGCCGCCGGTGATGTCCGCCGGACCGGCTTGCGCCAGATCATCACCGCCGCCGCTGACGGCGCCATCGCCGCCACCGCCGCCGCGCGCAGCCTCAACGCGGCCAAAACGGATCCGGTTGGCTAAATCCCGGCCGGTTTTTTTCGGATAATCGCTGCCCCTATTGGCATAATAGGGGCAGCATATATTATCCGGGCGGTGATCGCTTGCGTCCCCTGTGGAAAGGCTCGATCAGTTTTGGCCTGGTCAATATTCCGGTGAGGCTTTTCGCAGCCACTGAAAAAAAGAACGTGCGCTTTCGCTACCTGCATGAACCCTGCCGGACACCCGTAGAATATCGCAAGGTTTGCCCCACCTGCAATAAAGAGATCGCCATGGACGAGATCGTCAAGGGATACGAGTACGAAAAGGGTCGCTTCGTGATCATCGAAGAGAGCGATTTCGCGCGTATTCCCGCTGAAACGACCAGGACCATCGCCGTCGTCGATTTTGTGCGCAGCGAAGAGGTTGACCCGATCTACTACGATCGCTCTTACTACCTTGCACCGGGCGAGACGGGGGAAAAGGCTTTTCAGCTGCTCATGCAATCCATGGAGGAGGCGGGGATGGCGGCGATCATCCGCATTGTCCTGCGCTCCCGCCAGGCCCTGGGTGTGCTCCGGGTCTACCGGGACTCCCTGGCGCTGGAAACAATGTTCTATCCCGACGAGGTTCGCCCCACCACGGAACTGCCGGCCTGGGATCGCGCCCCCAAGGTGCAGGAGAAGGAGCTGCAAATGGCCCGGCAGTTGATCGAAAACCTTACCGCCTCTTTTTCTCCGGACAAGTACACCGATGAGTACCGCAAGGCACTCCTCGATATTATCGAAGGAAAGATCAAGGGTGAAGAGGTTTTTGTTGCTTCCGCACCGGAAAAGGGAGAGGTCATCGATCTTGTTGAGGCGCTGAAGGCGAGCGTGGAGGCGACCCGCAAGAGCGCCCGAAAAGAAGCGGCCAAGGGCAAATCGAAGAAAACCGGGGCCGGTGTTCGCTGAGTTGTCCCGGGCCTCGGATTTTTTTGACGCCCTCAAGCCGATGGAGCCGCTCAGCAAAAAAGAGCCTTTCGACAGCCCCCGCTATCTCTACCAGGTTAAATGGGATGGGGTGCGAATCCTGGCCCTGGTGGAGCAGCGCCGCGTGGCCCTGAGAAACCGCAAGGGCAACCCGCGCACCGGGCAATATCCTGAGCTGCAAAAGTTGGCTGAGCTGATCACTTCTGAAAGCGCTGTTCTCGATGGCGAAGTGGTGGCCCTGGCCGGGGGGAAGCCCAGTTTCGCCCGTGTGCTCCAGCGCGACCTTTGCCGCCGGGAACCGGCCCTCCGGGCGCTCTGCCGGGAGATACCCTGCACCTACTGCCTCTTCGATCTTCTTTTCCTGGACGGAGCCGACCTTACCGGAACCCCCATTGAAAAGAGGCAGCAGCTGCTGGGGGAAATAGTGAAGGCGGTCCCGCCCCTGTAC
>JAAZIE010000199.1 GCA_012510305.1 Bacillota bacterium
ATCATCTACTGCCTCCCTCTCATTTTCGTCCCCGCAGGGCCACGTAAAAGGCCGGGAGTGCCTCAAACCTGGCCCGCGGACAACATTACCTGAAATTTTAGCACAGTTAATCGTAAAAGTAAAATTGATCGCCGGCGGCACCGGGCGCAGGCGAAAGGGGGTTGATCAGCCGCACCGGCTCGACAAAATCGCCTATGTTGCCAAAGCGGGATAGGGCCAGCCGGCGGCTGCGGGCGATATCTTTTTCGATCTGGCTGCGCAGGTGTGCCGGCGATGGAAAGTTCTCGGTATCCCGCAATCTCTCCAAAAAATAAAGGGTAATCTCGCGCCCGTAAATTTCACCGCCGAAATCGATAATATAGGTTTCAATGGAGAGCGCCCGGTCCCCGAAGGTGGGTTTGACGCCCACGTTGGTTACTCCAAAATAGATCTGTTCTCCCAACCCGCCCACCACGGTCAAGTAAACGCCGCTGCCGGGCCAGGCCAGCCCGGTCCCGGGGTCCAAGTTGGCGGTGGGGAAAAGCATTTTTTTGCCCCGCCCCCGGCCGGAGACGACCTTGCCCCGGCGAAAAAAGTAGTAATTCAAAAGAGCCGCCGCCCGGTCCACCGCCCCTTCCTCCAGCAGTTTTTTAATGGCCGAGCTGCTGATCACAGTGCCGCCATCTTCTTCCATGGGCGAAACGGTGACCGAAAACCCCCATTTGTCACCCTGCTGCCGCAGCAGCTCTCCGGTGCCGGTGCCGCCGCGCCCGAAGGAGTAATCCAACCCGATGGAGAGACCGTCGATCTTTATTCTTTTCAACAGGATCTCCCGGATAAAGTTATCCGCGGTCGTTGCGGCCGTTGCGGGGGTAAAGGGTTCCACAAAAAGGTAGTCCAGGCCCAGACGGCCCATCAGGGCGGCGCGGTCATCAATTTCTGTGAGCAGGCAAAACTGCTTTTGCGGGCGCAGTAAAACCGCGGGGTGAGGGTCAAAGAGCAGGGCTGCCGAAGAGCCCTCGCGATCGCGGGCCTGGCGAACAGCACTCCGGATCACAGCCTGGTGGCCGCGGTGAACCCCGTCAAAATTGCCCAGGGCCAGGAACAGCGGCGATTTTATCGACCGGTTGTCCAGGCCATCAATAATCTTCATCCGGTATCCTCCTCTAAGACGACAAAAATTTCTCTGTTCGCAAGATCAGCCCGGAGCTGCTTTTTTCCAGGCGGGCCAGCGCTTTGAAACGGCCCCCGGGGTCGTAAATTCGCAGCAGCGGACCGGCGGGAAAAATCGCTTGTTCTGCAGCGGAGGGCCGCCAGCTCACTGACCGGCCGCTTCGCAGATCCTCCACGGCTCTCTCCGGCAGGGTGAGCGCTTCCAGGTGAAGCAGCGCCCGGTCCAGCGGCAGGAGCATACTGTTCAGCTTGTCTGCCGCTGCTGCAGCGGTGAGCTGGTCCGGGGTGACCGCTTCTGCGATGGTCAGCGGGCCGACAAAAAGACGTTCCAGCGCGTGCAGGTGTGCCCCGCATCCGAGGCGCTCCCCTATTTCCACGGCCAGGGTGCGGATATAGGTCCCCCGGGAGCACTCCACCTCGCAGATAATCTGAGCCGCTGCAGCAGGGCGATAAGAGAGCAGTTCCAGGCGGTAGATCTGCACCGTTCGTTTTTTTGACGGCACTTTTTCACCGCGGCGGGCATATTCGTAGAGCGGCCGCCCGCGGTACTTCGCCGCAGCGTAGGCCGGCACCTCCTGCTCCAGCGTCCCGGTGAGGGACTGAAACAGCTCTTTGATCTTATTTTCTTTTAGGGGGGGCGGCGCCGTTTTAAAAAGAACTGACCCTTCAGCGTCGCCGGTTGAAGTGGTTGCACCCAGGGTAATGGCGGCCCGGTAGCCTTTGCGCAGGTCAAAAAGGTATTCGGCCACACGGGTAGCCCGGCCCAGGCAGAGCGGCAGCACACCGGTGGCCGCCGGATCGAGGGTGCCCCCGTGGCCCACCCTGGTTCCCGGAACCAGGCGCCGCACAGCAGCTACGGCTCCATGCGAGCTGATCCCGGCCGGCTTGTTTAAATTGATAATTCCATCCATGGCTTCTCTTCAACTTCACTTAAGCGATTTTATGTTTCTTTGTCTGGATTAAGCCTGGCGATCTCCAGGAGAGCTTTTTCAATGACCCTCACCCGGGCTTGATCGTAAGGC
>JAAZIE010000200.1 GCA_012510305.1 Bacillota bacterium
ACCATGAGGTGCCGGTAGAGCTGCTCTCGGATCAGACCTCCTGCCATGCCCCTTACGACGGCGGTTACTGTCCCCAGGGGCTTACCTTTGACGAGCGCACCCGCCTTCTGGCCGAGAATCGTGCTCAATTCAAAAAACTGGTTGATCGCAGCCTGCGGAAACATTACGAGCTGATCAAGGCCCTTGTTGAACGGGGCAGCTACTTTTTCGACTACGGCAACTCTTTCATGAAAGCGGTCTTCGATGCAGGGGTTAAGGAAATTTCCAAAAATGGACGCGACGAGAAAGATGGTTTTATCTGGCCTTCCTACGTTGAAGATATCATGGGACCCGAGCTCTTCGACTACGGTTACGGGCCCTTCCGCTGGGTTTGCTTGAGCGGCAAGCCGGAAGAGCTGGTCAAAACTGACAAGGCGGCGCTATCCTGTATCGACCCCGACCGCAGGGGACAGGATCGCGACAACTATATCTGGGTACGCGACGCGCAGAAGAACAACCTGGTGGTCGGCTCCCAGGCGCGTATTCTCTACCAGGACGGCGCCGGGCGGGTGCGTATTGCCCTGAAGTTCAACGAGATGGTTCGCCGCGGCGAGATCGGCCCGGTCATGCTCGGGCGCGATCACCACGATGTCAGCGGCACCGACTCCCCTTTTCGGGAAACGGCAAACATCAGGGACGGCAGCAACGTTATGGCCGATATGGCTACGCAGTGCTTCGCCGGAAATGCCGCCCGGGGGATGAGCCTGGTGGCGCTTCACAACGGCGGCGGCGTGGGGATCGGCAAGGCGATCAACGGCGGTTTCGGCCTGCTCCTGGACGGCAGCGAGCGGGTTGACGGGATCATCAAATCCGCCCTGCTCTGGGATGTCACCTGCGGCGTGGCCAGGCGCGCCTGGGCCCGGAACAAAAACTCGATCTCCACCGGTATCGAGTTCAATCATGAATATGAGGGGGCCGGACAGGTTACCCTGCCTTACCCGGTCGAGGACGAGCTGGTCGAGAAGATCACGAATGAGATCTGATTTGCCGGCGGAGCGCCGGACCGACCGCGCAATTTTCAAACAGGGCCATTGATTGGCGGTTATGTGCAAAGGATGAGAAAGGAACGCGTTTTGCACGAGAGCTCCGTGGAGATGGCGGTTTTTTCGACGAAAGATCATCTTGGCATCAATATTGCGTTATTATGTAGAGAGGCAGCAACGGTTATTTAAGCAGTAATGATACTGCAGATGCTGTAACATTTTAACAAAATAGAGGGCAAGGGAGAGGGAGGCGGGCTTTTGCTGCGGAACAACCGGGTGGTCCTCGGCGTGATCGGGGCAGATGTGCACGCTGTGGGGAATAAGATACTGGAGATGGTGTTGACGGAAGCCGGCTTCGAGGTGATCAACCTCGGGGTGATGGTTTCCCAGGAGGAATTTATCAACGCCGCCGTGGAGAGCGCTGCCGGGGCCATCTGGGTCTCCTCTCTCTACGGCCACGGCGAGATCGACTGCCGCGGCCTGCGTGAAAAATGCTACGAGGCCGGGATCGGCGACATCCATCTTTATGTTGGCGGCAACCTGGTCGTCGGTAAACGCACTTTTGACGAGGTGGAGAAACTGTTCAAGGAGATGGGTTACGACCGGGTTTATCCTCCGGGCACCCTGCCGGAGGAAGCGATTGCTCATCTGAAGGAAGATCTGGCTGATGAAAGCGCTACTGATTGATTTTGGCAGTACTTACACCAAGGTTGCCCTTGTTTCGATGGAGCCGCCCGGCCTCATCGCCGTCTCTCAGGCTCCCACCACGGTGGAGAGCGATCTCATGGAGGGGCTTGAAGCCGCCCTGGCTTCCTTTACCGGCCGGCAGCTCCGCGGGGTAACTTTCAAGCGGGCCAGCAGCTCCGCCGCCGGCGGGTTGCGCCTGGTTGCCGTGGGCCTGGTCCCCGAGCTGACGGTGAAAGCGGCCCGCGAAGCCGCCCTGGGGGCGGGAGCAAGGGTGCTTGCGGCTTACGCCTATACCCTGAGCGGTACGGAGATCGCCGAGATCGGCGCGCTCAAGCCCGACCTGCTGCTTCTGGCCGGCGGCACCGACGGCGGCAACAGGGAAGTGATCCTGGAAAATGCTTCCCGCATCGCTGCTTCAGCGCTGGAGATGCCGGTGGTGGTGGCGGGAAACAAGTCCGCCGCAGACGAGGCCGCCGCCATTTTAAAAGGCAAGGTGCCCCGTGTTGAGGTTACCGGCAACGTCATGCCCGGGGTTGACCGCCTCAACGTTGAGCCGGCCCGTGAAGCGATTCGCGGGCTCTACCTTTCCGAGATCACCAGGGCAAAAGGGCTCGACCGGGTGCAGCAGCGGGTGGGCCTGGTGATGCCCACGCCCCTGGCGGTGATGAAGGCGGGTGAGCTCTACTGGAAAGCCACCGGCAGGGAAACCATGATCATCGATCTGGGCGGGGCTACTACCGATGTCCATTCTTTTGCCGACGGCAGGCCGCGCGATGCCGGCCGCATCGTCAAGGGGCCGCCGGAACCCCCGGTCAAGCGCACCGTGGAAGGGGACCTGGGCATGCGGGTGAGCCTCTCCGCCCTCCTGGGGGTGATTCCTACCGGGGAGCTGGCCGAAAGCCTTCCCTTTACCCTGGATGAAGGGGCGCTGCCGGCTTACGCCCGGAGAGCGTCTCTTTCGCGGGATTTTTTGCCCGGCGATGAAAAAGAGCGCGCCCTTGACGGGGCCATCGCCGGCGCCGCCATTCGCGAAGCTTTGCGGCGCCACGCCGGTTCGCTTACCGAGACCTATACACCCCAGGGGCGGCTGTGGGTTCAGCAGGGAAAAGACCTCACCGCTACCGCCGCCGTCATCGCTACCGGCGGCGCCCTGGTGCATGGCCGGGATCCGGGAGCGCTGCTCCGGGCGGGGCTCTCCTTGGGCGACCCCCTGGTCTTGTCGCCCCGCTCACCGCAGATATTTCTTGACCGCGCTTATATTCTGGCCTCGGCGGGCCTGCTGGGCGAAACCCGCCCGGAGGCGGCGCTGGCAGTACTGAAAGATACTTTACAGCCCTTGGGGGGGATCTCAGGTTGAAAATGGAACAAAAATTACAGAACCGGCGCTGGGACGACTCTCTTTTTGTTGCCGAACGCGGTGCCGTGCTCACAGCCTGGCCTACCGGCGTGGGGGTTGATCTCGCCGATGCCTTTGCCTTTCACCGGAAGATACCGGAAAGCAAAAGAGCTCACGGCAAGCTCAGCTCGGGATATGAGCAAGGGCGCATTTATCTCCAGCCCCGCGCCGGGGTGGCCCTGCTTTCCGAGCACCTCGTTTTACTGGCAAAACTGGAACTGGAGGGTCTGGCCGACTTTTTGCCCACCACCATCGATTCTTACACCCGCCAGAACCGTTACGAAGAGGCCCAGAAAGGGATCGAAGAATCGAAGCTGGCGGGCCGCTCTCTCTTGAACGGCTTTCCGGCGGTTAACTACGGCGTGGCCAACTGCCGCAAGATCGTCGAGGCGATGAGTGTGCCCGTGCAGGTGCGCCACGGCACCCCCGACGCCCGCCTCCTGGCCGAGATCACCCTGGCTGCGGGATTTGGGGACTTTGAAGGCGGCGGCATCTCTTACAACATCCCCTACGCCCGGGATATCCCCCTGGAGGTCTCCCTCAATCACTGGCAGTATGTCGATCGCCTCTGCGGCGTCTATGCCGAAAACGAGATTATCGTCAACCGGGAGATGTTCGGGCCGCTGACCGGCACGCTGGTGCCGCCCTGCGTCTCCCACGCCGTCGGCATCATCGAGGCGCTGCTGGCGGCGGAGCAGGGGGTCAAGAGCATCACCATCGGCTACTGGCAGGGCGGCAACCTGATCCAGGATACAGCCGCCCTCCGCACCCTGGCCCGCCTGGGCCGCCGTTACCTCGACGAGGCCGGCTTTGCAGATGTTTTGCTCACCACGGTTTTTCACCAGTGGATGGGCGGTTTTCCGCAAAACGAGTCCAGGGCCATGGGAGTGATCGCCTGGGGCGCCGCCTCCGCTGCCCTGGGCGGAGCAAACAAGGTTATCGTCAAAACGCCGCATGAGGCCCTGGGGGTGCCCTCGGCCGAAGCGAACATCGCCGGGCTGCTCTGCACCCGGCAGGTCATGAGCATGCTCGAGGGGCAGCCGCTTCCGCCCATGGAGGCGCTGCAGGAGGAGGAAGCGGTGATCGAGCGCGAAGTCGACGAGATTATCACCGGGGTGCGGGAGCTCGGAGAAGGCGACCTGGCCCGGGGCGTGGTGCGCTCTTTCGAAGCGGGGGTGCTCGATATTCCCTTTGCTCCCTCGCGCTGGACCCGGGGAGATATTATCCCCGTGCGCGATCAAAAAGGAGCAATCCGCATCCTGCGCTTCGGCGGGCTCCCTCTTTCCGAAGAGTCACGCAATTTTCACCACATCAGGATCAAACAAAGGGGCGAGAGCGAAAAACGCGAGCCCAGCTTTCGCATGGTCATAGACGACATCTACGCCATCGGCAAGGGGCGGCTGGTGGGCAAACCGAGGTGAATGAAAAAATGAAAATAGAACAAGTGCTCGCTGCGCCCGGATTGACCGGTTTCTACTTTGACGACCAGGCGGCGATCAAAAAAGGCGCCGCCGGGGACGGCGCCGCCTACCGCGGGCATCCGCTGACCCCCGGTTTCCGGAAAGTGCGCCAGCGCGGGGAATCTTTGAGCATTATCCTTATACTTTCCAGCGGTGAAATCGCTGTTGGCGATTGTGCGGCGGTGCAGTATTCCGGAGCCGACGGGCGGGATCCGCTTTTCCTGGCTGAAGATTTTGCCCCGCTGGTGGAAGGGTTTCTCGCCGAACGGCTCACCGGCCTCGAGATCGGCTCATTCCGCAAGCAGGCTGCAGAGTGCGATATCCTTCCCGGCCCCGGCGGGGGCAGGTTGCATACCGCTCTGCGCTACGGCCTCTCCCAGGCGCTCCTGCATGCCGCCGCTCTCAAGGAGCGCCGGCTCATGTGCGAGGTGCTCGCCGAAGAGTACGGCCTGCCGATCATTGCGGAGCCGGTGCCCATCTTCGCCCAGAGCGGCGACGAGCGCTATGTGCACGCCGACAAGGCGATCATCAAAAGAGCGGACGTGCTGCCGCACGCGCTGATCAACCATGTGGACAGCAAGCTCGGCAGAGAAGGTGAGAAGCTGCGCGAGTATGTCTCCTGGCTGCGGCGGCGCATCGAGGAGCTGGCCGGCGGCGAGTACCGTCCCATCATCCATATCGATGTTTACGGTACCCTGGGCCTGGCTTTCGATCACGATCTCGAGCAGATCAGCGACTACCTCTCCCGCCTGGAAAAGGCGGCGGCGCCCTTCAAGCTGCGCCTGGAGGGGCCTGTCGATATGGGCTCCAGGGAGAAGCAGATCGAGGGGATGATGCACCTCAAGGAAAAATTGTTTGCCCGCGGCTGCGCGGTGGAGATCGTCGCCGACGAATGGTGCAACACCCTTGAAGATGTGCGCGACTTTGTCGATGCCGGTGCCGCCCACATGATCCAGGTAAAAACGCCCGACCTGGGGAGCCTGCACAACAGCGTCGAAGCGGTCCTCTATGCCAGGGCAAACGGCACGGGCGCCTACCTGGGGGGGAGCTGTAACGAGACCGACCGCTCCGCCCGGGCCTGCGTGCATGCCGCCCTGGCGGCTCGGCCCGACCAGATGCTGGCCAAGCCGGGGATGGGCGTCGATGAGGGCATGATGATCGTTTATAATGAGATGCAGCGGGCGCTGCGTCTGTTACAATTAAAGAAAGCAGGTCTAGGGCAACTACCATGAAAAAAAAGATGACTTTACTTTCACCCACGGCGATCCTGGGCTACGGGTTTCCGGAGAGCTCTTTTACCCGGGGCCTCTCCTTTGACCCCCACCTCATCGCCGTAGATGCCGGCTCCACCGATCCCGGCCCCTACTATCTGGGATCGGGAAAATCTTTTGTGCCCCGCGGGGCCGTAAAAAGGGATCTCTCCTTTCTTCTGCGCGCCGCCGTGGAGCGACGGATCCCCCTTCTCATCGGCTCCGCCGGCGGTTCGGGGGCAAAACCGCACCTGGCCTGGTGCCGCGAGATCATCTGGGAGGTGGCCCGGGAAGAGAAGCTCTCTTTTCGCCTGGCGGTGATCCCCGCCGATATTCGAAAATCCTTTCTTCTGGAAGAGATGGCTGCCGGGAAGGTCGAACCCCTGGGCCCCGTTCCCGCGCTGACCGAGGACAATGTGGTGGAGAGCACTTACCTGGCCGCCCAGATGGGGCCCGAACCGCTCATCCGCGCTCTCGAAGGCGGCGCCGACGTGGTGCTGGCGGGGCGCTGTTATGATCCCGCTGTCTTTGCCGCCCTGCCGCTGAGGCGCGGTTTCCCTGCAGGGCTTTCCCTGCATCTGGGAAAGATCCTCGAATGCGCCGCCATCGCCGCCCTGCCCGGCAGCGGCAGCGACTGCATGCTCGGCTTTCTCGAAGAGGAGCGCTTTTACCTGGAGCCCGCTTCCCCGGAGCGCCGGGCCACCGTGGACTCGGTGGCGGCGCACACTCTTTACGAAAAAGGGGATCCCTACCGTTTGCCGGGCCCGGGCGGCCTGCTTGACCTGCAGGAAACCTCTTTTGAGCAGGTCTCGGAGCGCCGCGTGGGCATCTCCGGGAGCCGCTTTTTTCCCACCTCGCCGTACACGGTCAAGGTGGAGGGGGCCAGGCTCATCGGCTACCGGGTGATCACCGTCGCGGGTGCGCGCGACCCCCGCTTTATCGAGTCGCTCGATGAGATCATCGACGGGGTCAGGAAGCGCACCGCCGACAATTTTTCCGGCGATGCCGGCCGGTTCGAGCTCACCTTTCATCTTTACGGCCGCGACGGGGTCATGGGTCCGCAGGAGCCGCATCCCCGGCCGGCCCACGAGGTGGGTATCGTCATCGAAGCGGTCGCCGAAGAGGCCGCGCTGGCCGAGGCGGTCCTCGGTTTTGCCCGCTCCACGATGCTGCATTACGGTTTTCCGGGAAGGCTGGCCACCGCCGGGAACCTGGCCTTTCCCTATTCGCCATCCGATTTCAAGGTGGGGGGAGCCTACGTTTTTTCCGTCTATCACCTGCTCACCGTGGAGAATCCCGCAGAGCTCTTTCCCATCACCTACGAGGAGGTGCGCTGATGAAACCGCTTACCGGGCTGGCCTCGGTGATCCGTTCCAAGAACGCCGGCCCCTTCGAGCTTACCATCGATATAATCTTCAAGAGCAGGGATATTTACGAGCGGGTCAAGCGGGAAGAGAGCCTGAACGCCGCGCTCATCGCCCGCCTGTACCGCCTGCCCGCCGAAGATGTTACCGTAACCTATTTTGATCCCGCCTGCGCTTTCAAGGCCACGATGAAGCGGCGGCTGCCCTCGGGGCACCCGGGAGAAAAGGATATCTACGGCGCCCAGCAGCACGCTCCCCTGCTGGATCTATCTTTACCGTGGAGTGATGCCCATGCCGCTGCCCCATGAGTACCTGATCAAGTCGGTCTATTTTGCACCGCGGGGCCGCAAAAGGATTCACGAACTGGGCGCGCACCTGGCGCAGCGCTATCTTTCTGCCGAAGACAGCCTTATCGGGGTAATCGGCGACGCCGGGGCGGGCAAATCGGTCCTGATCCAGGGGATGTTCCCCGGGCTGGAGCTGACCAACGACGACCTGGGGATCAATGTGCGCCCCCTGCCGCTGCTGCATCATTTTGAGAACGGCATCTTTGAGCATCACACCTATCACCTGGATATGCATTTTGAGCAGGCTTTCAGCCGCCCGCCGCTGCTGGCCGAAGCGGTGCACCGCGCCCTGCGCGAAGGCTGCCGCGTCATCGTGGAGCATTTCGATCAGCTCTACCCGGTGTTGAAGGTAAACGCGCGCATCCTTGCCGGGATCGGCCAGGAGGTGATCATCGCCCGCCCGGGCCTTTTTGGCCCCTTCCCCGACGAGATCAAGGAGCTGGTCTTCAAGTCCCTTTATCACCGCAAGATGGCGCATTCCGCCGAGGATCTCACCGTGATGGTGCTGGAGCGGCTGGGGGTGCCGCCGGCGGAAGGGCACGGCGATGTCCAAAACGGTTTCATCCTCTACTACAACAGCCGCCCGGCGGCGGAGCTGAACCGGGTGGAAGAGATGGTCCGGGAGGCGATTGCGCGGGATCTGATCATAAATCCGGTGGGGGGCCGCGCGATCACCATCGGTGAGAAAAGACACCCCTGTACCGGCCCGCGGCTGCACGTGCGCAGCACCGGGGAGATCAAAAATTTTCGCCTGGAAAAAGAGTATCTCCGCGATCCCCTCACCGGCACCTACAGCATTGTGGGGAGGGTGGGCCGGGGTTGATCCGCCCGGCGCCTAGATCCGGACCCACTTTTTCTCCAGGCTCTTGGCCAGGATAAAGCCGGCGACAAAGGCGACGGCGGGATTGAGCGCCAGCGAAAGCGCCGCCACCGCCAGGATGACGTAAAAGTCCTGCCGCTGCTCGATCTGCCTGGCCGCCGAAGCGAGGTCGATGCCGCTGTAAAATAGCAGGCAGCCCAGGGCGGCTTCGGGGATGAGGGCAAAAAGCCCGGCGCTGTCGCTGCCCAGAAACAGCCCCATCAGCAGCAGCACCGCCCCGATAATGTAAGAGGTGTAGCCGGTCCTCCCGCCGAAGCGGTGATGGGCGGCGACCCCGCCGGCGCCGTGGCACATCATGAAGCCCCCCAGGGGCGCAGCGATGAGGTTGGCCGTCCCCATGGTCAGGCAGAGGTTCCGGTCGCTGACCCTGGCGGCGCGGGCCCCGTAAAGCTCGCGCGAAATTACCGTGGTTACTAAAACAGCGTTGGCCAGTGTCAGGGGCAGCTGCGGCAGGGCGGCCAGGGTAAAGCCCCTGCTGAAATCAGCCAGGGCCGGCAGCGCTATCTTGGGCAGGTGCAGGCCCAGCGAAATAGAGGGAACCGGCAGCCCCGGGTGGAGCAAAAAGTTTAGCGCCACTCCCGCCAGCACGGCGACGATGGCCGCGGGAAAGCGCTTGCTCCGGAGCAGGGGCAGCATTAAAAGCAGCAGCGGCCAGCCGATGAGCGGATCGGTGACGATGAGATCCACGCCCAGCTTGGCCAGGGTAAGCCCCAGGCCCACCTGGATCCCGCTGATCACGGCGGTCGGTGTAATCCGGCCGATCAGCCCGATAAGGCCGGTTGCACCCACCAGGAGCAGCACCGCGCCGACGATGAGCCCGGCGGCGGCCACTTCGCCGGGGGTGAGGTTGTAGGTCAGCACCGCCGCCCCGGCCACCTTCATCGGCTGCACCGCCATGGGGATGCGGTAAAACCAGCCGCAAAAGAGGTAAAAAAGGCCGAAGCCGGTAAAGATGGTCGCCGGGTTGAACCCGGCCACCGCGATGGCCCCTAAAATGTAAGGCAGAAAGGTGCCCAGGTCGCCGATCGACCCGGACAGCTCTCCTAGAAAGTTGGTCTTGTTTTCTTTTTTCAAGGTTCTTCACTCCTGGAAGGTGATAAAGAGCATTTACAACCCCCCGCAGGGGGGGCTATCATATCAGGTTCACCACGGCTTTCTTTATTTCCTTTTTCGGCGGTTAAAATAATCTTGATGGAGGCGATCCCACTGCGACAAGTTGAAGCACCGGCCATCACCGCACTGGTGGCGGAGATGTGCCGGGAAGCAAATATTTACCCCGGGGATGAGGTGGCGGAGGCCTTGAAGAAAGCGCTCACCCGGGAAGAATCACCGGCCGGCAGGGAGGCGCTGCGGCAGCTCATCGAAAACTTGGAGATCGCCCGCCGGGAGCAGCTCCCCCTGTGCCAGGATACCGGCTTTGCCGTCTTTTTCGTGGAATGGGGCCAGGAGGTGCATTTGACCGGGGGCTCCCTGCAAGATGCGATCAACGAGGGCGTCCGCAGGGGGTACCGGGAAGGCTGCCTGCGGAAATCGGTGGTGGCCGATCCTTTGCACAGGGTCAACACCGGTGACAACACCCCGGCGGTAATTCATACCGCCCTCGTTCCCGGGGACAGGATCAAGATCACCTTTGCGCCCAAAGGCGGCGGCAGCGAAAATATGAGCGCGCTGAAGATGCTCAGGCCCTCCGACGGCGTCGAGGGCGTCGTTGATTTCGTGGTCCGCTGCGTCAGGGAGGCGGGCCCCAACCCCTGTCCGCCCATCGTGGTCGGCGTCGGCCTGGGCGGCACCTTTGAGCAGGTGGCGGTGATCGCCAAAAAAGCGCTCCTGCGGCCCCTGGGCCGTTCCCACCCGGACCCTTATTATGCCGCGCTGGAGCAGAAAATGCTCGAAAAGGTCAACGAGCTGGGCATCGGGCCGCAGGGATTTGGCGGGCGCATCACCGCCCTGGCGGTGCATATTGAGACCTTCCCCGCCCATATCGCCAGCCTGCCCGTGGCGGTGAACCTGAACTGCCATGCCGCCCGCCATGCAGAGCGTATTCTGTAGATACGGCGGGACGAAGGAGGTATTGACATGGCCATCAAACATTTGCACACGCCCCTGACCGGTGACGATCTGGCCGGGCTGAAAGCGGGGGACAGCGTCCGCATCAGCGGAGTGATCTACACCGCCCGGGACGCCGCCCACAAAAAGCTGGCCGCGCTCATCGCAGAGGGCAAACCGCTGCCCCTGGATCTGAAGGGACAGGTGATCTATTACGTCGGCCCCTGCCCGGCAAAGCCGGGCCGGGTGATCGGTTCCGCCGGTCCCACCACCAGCGGCCGGATGGACCGGTATACCCCTCTCATGCTGGAGCAGGGGATGAAAGCCTGCATCGGCAAGGGTCTGCGCAGCGCCGCCGTCAAAGAGGCGCTGCAAAAGCACCGGGCGGTCTACCTGGCCGCGGTGGGCGGCGCCGGGGCGCTTCTTTCGAAGCGGGTGCTTGAAAGCGAGGTCATAGCCTACCCCGAGCTGGGAGCTGAAGCGATCCGCCGGCTCAGGGTGGAAGACTTCCCCGCCACGGTGATCAACGATATTTACGGCAACGACCTCTACGAGCAAGGGGTCAGGGCCTATGCCCGGGAAGAGAAACAGTCACCGGAAATAGATTGACCCTAACGGCTATTTTTGGTATGCTCCACTCAGGTTAAATATGTGTATTTTATGTAAATAACGCTCTTCGGAAGAACAATTCCGGCAGCAAACATAATATTGGAGGTCTTGCTTTATGTCCAAAAGATACCTGGTAATCGGCGCCGGCCGCTTTGGCTCCAGCGTGGCCAAGACCCTTTTTGAGCTGGGACACGAAGTGGTAGTGGTAGACAAAGATGTGGCCCGGGTGCAGCAGATGAGCGAGCTGGTCACGAAAACCGTTCAGGCGGACGCCACCAGCGAAGGGGGCCTGAATTCGCTGGGAACGGCCGATTTTGATGTTGCCATCGTCGCTATCGGCGGTGACATCCAGGCTTCGATCATGGCTTCGATCCTGCTCATCGAGGCGGGAGCCCGCTATATCGTCGCCAATGCACAGACGGAGATGCACGGCAAGACGCTCGCGAAAATTGGGGTTAACCGGATCGTTTTTCCGCAAAGGGATATGGGGCAGAAGCTGGCGCACAGCCTCAGCGCTTTCAATATCGTCGATCTGGTGGAGCTCTCTTCGGGCAGCAATGTGGTAGAAGTGATCGCACCGGTGGATATGGTCGGCCGCACTCTTGAAGATCTTAAATTCAGAGCGCTTTACGGGATCAATGTCATCGCTTTGCGCAGCAAGGACGGAACCACCAACATCTCACCGGGAGCGGAGGACAAGATCAGCGAAGGCGATATCATTATCGCCGTGGGCGAGTACAAAGCCCTGCGCAAGCTCGGCTGGGTCTAACCCGGCATGGAAATATTAACAGCCTTTTTGCGAAAGGAGTCAAAATGACTTTTCAATGTGTTCATTGCGGCACGGTGAACCCACCTCACGTCAAGAAAAGGATGTCGGGAGCCGGTTGGGCGCTGTTTATCGTACTCCTGCTGTTCTGTATCCCTCTTTGCTGGCTGCCTTTTGTCCTTGACGGCTGCCAGGAAAACGAGTACCTATGCTCGGGTTGCGGCATAAAGCTAGGCTAAAGTCGTACTTAAGGCTTATTGCCCTGGTTGCATTTGTTGGCTATTGCATTTGGCAGGCATACTGGTTTTTGCAGGGGCGACTGGCACCGTCGCTCCTGTCATATTATACGGGCCTGCCCAACCCCGGCAGCGGCATAATGAGAAGCATCGAGGCGGCCCTTGCCGGGAACTACCGGGATTTTTTTCTCTATAACCCTTTTACGGTGCCCTTTCTGGCCCTACTGGCCTGCTCTTTCTACCTGCTCCTGCTCTCCTGGTACAAAAAAAGAAAACTGCGCTTGCCCGCCGCCGTGGGCAAGCTCTGGCTTGCCCTGCTGGCCTGCTCCTGGCTCGCCAAATTCATCATCGGCAAAAAGTACTGGTAACCCCCCCTCCCCTTCCGTTCCCCCCTTATTTCCTTTAAATGTCATCCTGAGCGCAGCGAAGGATCTCGGTTTTCCCCTTTTCCTCTCCTCCCGTTCTCCCTTTTCTCCCGTTCCCCCTTTGCTAAAGGGGGATTCAGGGGGATTTAACCCCGCCCGCACCCAACCC
>JAAZIE010000201.1 GCA_012510305.1 Bacillota bacterium
ATATAGACCTGGTTGAAGCAGACGTTGCCGTACCCGCTGCTATCGAAATACTCGGTATTGAAACCGACCCCGGATTCCTGGCTGGACCAGTAGCGGATACCGGTGATCCGGCCGTCGTCGCTGCGAATCCAGTTTTGAAAGACGACCGTGTGACCGGTTCCGTTGGTGCGCGAGATATCCATGAAGTCACCGGCCCTGGCATCTTCGAAGCGGCCGATCCGCTTGCCCAGCCCGTATTTTTCCACCGCTATTTCGATATTGTTCAGCTGCTTGTTGCCGCAAGCCACATACCAGATCAACATAAAGTCATAGAGCTCATCGAAAGTCATCTTGTTGAAATCATCAGCGTCGAGGCCCAGCTTCCGGTTGCGCGCCTGCATCGCCTTAAAAAACACCTCAAAGGTGATGCCCACACAGTGGGTGGCGCGGTTGCCGCTGGGATGGGCTTTGGCCAGCAGGCGGTGAGCAAAGTAAAGATCTTCGGAAACACCGTTGTAATTGGCATAATCAGCGTTCAGCAGGTAGGGATAGTGGCCCCGGTAGGTGGAGATAACCTGCTGCACATAACCGTTAAGGGCGGTATCGTGCTTCTTGGCCTTTGCTGCCGTCCGGGGCGGCGGGGAAGGCTGCCCCGCTTCCCTTTCCTTGCCGGCAGATTGGCCCCGCGAAGGCAGGGCTGCCGGGGCTGCCGGTTTCGGTTTTGCGGGATCTTTTTTGTTGAGCCCGGCGTCATATTGATCAGATTTACCGGCAGAAGCTTTATGCTCCCTCCGGGTGAGCACCCTCTCATCAGCGCCCGCCGTACTTTCCAGGCCCGGCGATGCTGCAGCGGGACCGGGATCAATCCGGGATAGCGCGGGGCCGCCGGCATCTGTCCCCGGGCAGAAAGCGAGGTATGTATTTACCAGTGCCGGTTGGGCGATTATCAACAGGGCCAGCCCCAGCAGCAGCTTCGCTGCCGCCGGATGACGGTTGAATTTGCGTAAAGCCGGCATATGAGTGCTCATCTCTTTTCCTTAGATATTAAAAAGGCTTAACATGATGTTAACATATATACATACTTATGTAACCATGTAATTGATGGGTTTGGGGGGGCGGCGATCCAGTTTAAACATTGTTTACCGGCCCGCAGCAGGGCTTGGTCGGGCTTAGGCGGATTTAAAGCCCATCGGTGCAGGGAAAGTGGCTCCGCATGGAGAATCGGGAAACTTGATCAAACCTAACCTGCGGGTAACGCCATCTCCGTAATGCGCAAACTGCTTTCCCTAATTATAGCTGTTACTTATTCCTCTTTTCCGAAAAGCTCTTCGGCTCTGCGGCTCCATTTCTCGAAAGCAGCCGCATCCCAGGACTGCGGGTAGCGCTTGTAATGGCGGTATATTTTAGTGCTGGTGGAGACGACCTGATTTAATTTGAGCAGGAGAGAGGGTTTGGCCAACCCGCGCAGCAGCGAGCTTAATTTGGTGCGCAGGCCGGGCGGCACAAATCTGCCGTTGACGGCGGCTTCCAGCGTTTCGCGGTCCATGATCTCCCGGCGCATGAGAAAGCTCAGGTCGTCGTGGCCCAGGTCCTGCAGGGCAATCCTGAGGGCGGAGAGCGCTGCCAGGGAGGGGCCGCGATCGTGGTCCCGGTAGAATATTTTGTTGAACTCCCACAGCTTTTCCAGGTCGCTTCTGCTTTCAAGGGCGGCCTCTTCGATGACCCCTGCCGCCCAGAGACCTGCGAACAGGGCCGAGCCCACCCCGCAGCCGGTCGTGGGGACCGAGGTGGAGGCGGCGTCACCGATAACGATGAATCCGCCGGTGGCGAAGTTGGGCAGCGGGCGGCCGACGATGCACAGCGCCCGCCCTCCCCGGACCATCTCCGGTTTGATCGAGGGATGCCTGGCGATAAATTCTTCGATGAGATCCTTGGGATCGGGATTGGCCGGATCGGGCCTCACCCCGGCTCCGATATCGATCCGCGCTTCGTTGTGCATATGCGACCACTGGTAGCCGGTGTGGAAACCGTAGCGGTAATGATCGGCGATAAAATCGGTCTTGGCCAGAATGGGGTCGCGCACGCGGACCTCGCGGTTGACCAGGCCGAAATCGGCATCTACGAATGCACCGGCCAGTCCGGTGGACGGGGGCAGCGAGCGGCGCAGGGTTGACTGGTACCCCGACGATTCCACCACGATATCGGCCTTTGTCTCCTTGATATCGCCGGTGGCCGCCTCTTTGTACTTTAACCCGTAAACATCGACGCCGCCGGGCCCGCCGGCGCCGCGCTCGCGGTAGAGCAGCCCCAGGGCTTCGCAGCCGTACCTGATCTCCGCCCCGGCAGCGGCGGCCTGCTGAATCAGCATCTTGCCCAGCGCCCGCCGGTCGGTGATGAGCATCCGAAATGCAATATCTTTCACGCTGGAATAGTCGGGGCTGAAGAGCTTCAGCCGCGGGATGGCATGGCGTTCAAAAAGGCCCTCATCGGAACCGCTTCTTTTGACCAGGGCCCCTTCCCAGCGGCCGCCTTTCAGGACAGGCACCTCTATGCCGATCGCCTCAAGGGCGGCTATCTCCACGGCATCGGACCAGTTGTGCCCCAGCTCGGAGAACTCCCCTTTTTCATAGATCGTCACCGCAATCCCTTTTGCGGCCAGCTCCCGGGCGAGAACGGCCCCGCCGGGACCGGCTCCGGCTATCACAACCCTGTAGCTCATTTTTGACCTCCTCTGTATCTGCAAAATCCGCCAAAATCAATACTCTTCAGCCTTGTTCTCTTTTTTTAACATTTCCAGGTCCCCGGCGTTATCTTTTCAAGCGCGGTAAACTACCCCGCTTTCCTGCCGGTGTTTCTTCATTATAGCGATGAAGGAATAAATTGTAAAGCCTAACCAATGGTTTTAACGGCTTGCTGCTAGAAGATATATTTAAAATTCCCTGCAAAAAGAGAATATGCTATTATAAGGGTAGGGTTTGCTGTATTACAAGATCAAAAGGGGTTAGGGCAAATGAATAGCGATCTTAATATCTTCGATGTGCAGCGCACCTGCGTTCATGACGGTCCCGGAATCCGCACCACCGTATTTTTTCGGGGGTGCCATTTAAGATGCCGGTGGTGTCAAAACCCGGAAGGGCTCTCCTTCAAGGGCAGTTCCAAGTATTCTTCAGATGATCTGCTTGAGCTCGTTTCAAGGGATAACAGCTACTACTTTTCCACCGGCGGCGGGGTTACCCTCAGCGGCGGTGAGCCGCTTTTGCAAGACAGCGACAGCCTCGTCAGTCTGCTGAAGCGGTTGAAAGAAAAGAAGATCAAGGTGGCCGTTGAGACGACCTTCAGCGTCCCCTGGGAAAAGATCAGCAAAGCAGCCCCCTATATCGATCTCTTCCTCATCGACCTTAAGGTTGTGGGCAGCGATGAACTGCACAAGCAGTACACTGGGCGCGACAGCAAGTTGATCCGGGATAACCTCAAGCGGCTGCCGGAGCTGGGTGCTGCGGTCAGATTCCGCATGGTCATGGTCCCAGGTTTCACCGATAACGAGGAAAACATTGAAGGCACTGCAGCGCTGTTGAAAAGCCTGGGTTACAGTTCCATCGAGCTGCTCAAATACCATAACCTGTACGAAGCGAAGGCGGAGCGCCTGGGCTTGGAATGCGAGAAGTTGGGGATAACCCCGGAGCAGAGCCGGGCCTCGCTGGAAAAAGGGGCGGCGCTGTTCAAAAGCCGTGGCCTTGAGGTGGAAAGCACTTCCCTGGAGCAGCCCGGGGCGGAGGTGCAATTTAGCGATCGGGTTAAAAAGATACAAAAAGAGATCAGGGGGTTCCAGCAGGCTGTCTGTATCGAGGATTCTTTGCTGAAAACAGAATACTACCGGAAACACGCTTTCCAGAAACCTTACCGGAGACGCGCGTACAAGAAGCCGGCCCCGGTGCACAGGGCCGAGCGCCTGGCCCATACCTTGCGGCATAAAACAATCAAGGTCTACCCCGGGGAGCTGCTCGTGGGCAACTTCACCTCCAAAAGGGTGGGGGGCCGGGTGTGGACAGAATACCTCGGATTCCTCGGCGTGGCCCAGGTTCTCGGGGCCAACCGCCGCACGCCGGTTCCCTTTCAGTGCTCGACCCGGGATGCGCTCAAATACCTGACCAGGGTCACCCCCCACTGGTTGCAGCACAGCCATCTGCAGGGGGTTTTGCCCAAGCTGTCGGATAAGATTGACGCCACCGCCCGGATCACGGACTTCAAGCTGGGCATGAACTTCAACAACATCGGCATCGGCCATTATATCGCCAACTATGAACAGGTGATCAGGCTGGGAACAGCGGGGCTTAAAGAAAAGATCACCGCGCTGCAGGAAGAGAGGCCGGAGAACAACCAGGATTTCTACAAGGGAGCCTTGATCGCCCTTCAGGGGCTGGAGGACTTCGGGCAAAGATACGCCGAACTTCTGGCCCGGATGAGCGCAGAGGAGAGCGATCCCGGACGCCGTGCAGAGCTGACGAAGATGGCCGCAATAGCGCGGCATGTGCCCCGGTACCCCGCGCGCACTTTTCACGAGGCTTTGCAAAGCATGCTCTTTTTGCATGTCGCCCTTTGCCTGGAAGCCAACGAAAATGCGATCTCCTTTGGCCGCCTTGATCAGTACCTTTTTCCTTATTACAAAAAGGACCTGGAAGAGAACCGGATCACCTATGAAC
>JAAZIE010000202.1 GCA_012510305.1 Bacillota bacterium
CCTCAACGATCTCCAGCGCCGCCACCAGGTCGATATCGAGGCGCGAGGTATCGCCCACCAGGCCGAGGATCATGTGAGACTCGCCCACGGAAGTGTGCACCTCGATCGCCTTTTCCCTGAGCCAGCCGATGAGATTCTCCAGCTGCTCCCTGTTGGGCTCCGGTTTTAAAATAACGATCATCTTTTATCTACCCCCGTACATGGCGAAGCCCCCGGCCGGTTTGGCTGGGGGCTTCATGATTTTGCAGCGTTTACAAATTTGAGGTGTTCATGAGCTTGCAGCCAAACCGGGAAAAGCCTTACCAAAATAAAAATAAAAGGTAAAGCTAAAAAAGTAGTTGGCGGCAAAGGTAACTCTGCTCATAACCGGTCCCCTTCTGTAAATTACATGCATGATAGCACAGACTATTCCGAAAAGCAAGGGCTTATTTTGCCCGCGCCCCCTTGATCGAATTATGGGGACATCTTATAATGACAGCGATGCAGAATCAAGATCTCACCGCCACGATCACCAATATCCAGCCCCTGTCCACGGAAGACGGACCGGGCATCCGCACCACTGTCTTCATGAAGGGCTGCCCCCTGAGATGCCTCTGGTGCCAGAACCCGGAAACGCTTTCCATGAAAACGGAGCTGGCCCACGAACCGCTGCGCTGCATCGATTGCGGCGCCTGCCTGGAGAGCTGCCCGCAGGGGGCGCTGCAAAGAGGCGAGCGGGGCCTGGTTTTCGGCAGCTCCTGCCGGCGCTGCCTGAGCTGTGCGGAGAGGTGCCCGGCCCGGGCCATCCGTGTTTTTGGAGAAAAGGTGGGGCTGGAGGAACTGCTGGACAGCCTGATCCGGGACAAGCCCTTTTACCGCCATTCCGGCGGCGGGGTCACCTTTTCAGGCGGTGAATGCCTGCTGCAGCACCGTTTTCTCCTGGCGGCCCTGCCGGCGCTTAAAGCTGAAGGAATCCATCGCTGTATCGATACCTCCGGGTACGCCGACCCCAAAGTGTTTCAAGAGGTGGCCCGCGAAACGGACCTGGTCCTTTACGACCTCAAGACCATAGATCCGGAAAAACACAAGCTTTACACCGGCGTCTCCAACGAGCTGATCCTGGAAAACGCAGCCTGGCTCGGCGCCTCGGGGATCCCTTTCTGGATCCGGGTGCCGGTGATCCCGGGCTACACCGCCGGCGCCGAAGATATCGCAGCCCTGGCGCAGTTCATCGGGGAGAGGATGGGACCGGTGGAGCGGATCGATCTGCTGGGATACAACGATCTCTGCGCGGCGGACTACGAGCGGATGGGTCTGGAGTACACGCTGAAAGAGGTTCCCCGGATTACGAAGGAAGAGATGAGCCGCCTGCAGGAGATCATGCACGGCAGCGGCGCCCACCGCGTGACCATCTCCAATTACGCCTGAGCACCAGTAAAAAAACAACTCTGTTTGCAAAGAAACCCCGCCGGATCAAGGCAAGGTGCCGCCCAAAAAGGGTGGGCCGATAAATGATCGTGTAC
>JAAZIE010000024.1 GCA_012510305.1 Bacillota bacterium
GAGAGCGGCGTTAAAACCGCCGCCATCTTCGGCAAGGCCTGGGATTTTCACGTCACCAAGGCGCTCAACACCACCCAGGAGGAAAACCTGGCCATGATCGCCGAGACGATCGCTTACCTGAAGGAGAAGGGCCTGGAAGTGATCTACGATGCCGAGCATTTTTACGACGGATACAAGCACAACCCCGCTTACGCCCTGAAAACCCTGGAGGCGGCGGTGGAGGCCGGCGCCGACCTGCTCTGCCTCTGCGATACCAACGGCGGCAGCATGCCCGACGAGGTTCACGGCGTTACCGCCGAGATCTGCCGGCGCTTCCCTGAAACGGCGGTGGGGATCCATGCCCACAACGACGCCGGGCTGGCCGCAGCCAATTCGCTGATGGCCGTAAAAGCGGGCGCCACCCAGGTCCAGGGCACGATCAACGGTTACGGCGAGCGCTGCGGCAACGCCGACCTCTGCACGGTCATCCCCAGCCTCATGCTGAAAATGGGCCGGCGGTGCCTGGGTAAAGAACAGCTGGCCCGGCTGACCGAGCTTTCCCGTTATGTCAACGAACTGGCCAACCTCATCCCCAACAGCCACCAGCCCTATGTGGGCAACAGCGCCTTCGCCCACAAGGGGGGCATTCACGTGAGCGCCCTTAAGAAGAAGCCGGAAACCTACGAGCTCATCGACCCGGCCGCCGTGGGCAATACCCGCCGGGTGCTGGTCTCCGAGCTCTCCGGGATGAGCAATATCCTCTACAAAATCGAAGAGCTCGGCCTCGAGGTCGACCCCAGCCATACCGGCGAAGAGACCCGCAAAGTCCTCTCACGGATCAAGGAGCTGGAAAACCAGGGCTACCAGTTTGAGGGGGCCGAAGCATCCTTCGAGCTGCTCATCCGCAAAGCGTTCAACACCCACCGGGTGCCTTTCACCCTGGAGACGCTGCGGGTGATCATGGAGATGAAAGAAGACGGCACGGTTCACTCCGAGGCGGTGATCAAGATGCGGGTGGGCGAGCGGGTCATCCATACCGCCGCCGAGGGGAACGGCCCGGTCAACGCCCTGGACAACGCCCTGCGCAAAGCCCTGGAGGACTTCTACCCCGAGATTCGCTCCATGACCCTGTCCGATTACCGCGTCCGCGTTTTGGACGGAGACCGGGGCACGGGTTCACTGGTGCGGGTGCTCATCGAAACCACCGACCGCCAGGAGACCTGGGGCACCGTGGGCGTATCATCGAACATTATCGAAGCCAGCTGGCGGGCCCTTGTCGACAGCCTCGCCTTCGGCCTGCTGAAGCAGAAAAAACAGTAAAACCCTCCCCCGCCCCGGCTGCTCATTCACCCCCCGGTCATCGGGGCATCTTTTTGCCCCAAGGCACCTGCTCCGGGGCCGTCCCAAAGGGGCACATCAAGGTACCTAATTCCCCCCTTTGAAAAAGGGGGCCACCCAAAGTATCCCCCCCTTTGCTAAAGGGGGGCCAGGGGGGATTTAAGCCCTCTCACCTCCCCCCTCCAATATGCGAGGGCAGGCAAAAAGGTGACAGTAGGTACGTCCCCATGTCACCTA
>JAAZIE010000203.1 GCA_012510305.1 Bacillota bacterium
AAAGGCAGATCTGGACCGAATCGCAGGCGGCGGCATAGCAGTGCACCGGTACGCCCGTGGCTACGGCCGCATTAAACAGGCGCGCTCCGTCGAGATGTACCGGGATGCTGCGGGAGCGGGCCAGCTGAAAAACCGCCTCCATCTTCTCCAGGGGGATGATTGCTCCCCCGGCACGGTTGTGCGTGTTTTCCAAACAGAAGAGCGCGGCGGGTGGGAAGTGAACATTTTCTTCGCGAATGGCATCGCTGAACTGGGCCGGGGTGGGTATCCCCCTTTCACCCTTGAGCGTGTGCAGCTGCACCCCGGCCAGCGCCGCGGCTGCTCCCGCCTCGTAGTTGAAGATGTGTGCCTCTTCTTCCAGGATCACCTCGCTGCCCGGCGAGCAATGGGTTAAAATGGAAACCTGGTTGCCCTGGGTTCCGCTGCTAACCAGCAGGGCCTCCTCTTTTCCCAGCATTTCAGCAGCCAGCTCCTGCAGCCGGTTTACGGTGGGATCTTCCCCGTAAACGTCGTCGCCCAGTTCCGCTGTGGCCATGGCCCGGCGCATCTCCGGGGTCGGTCGGGTGACCGTGTCGCTTCGCAGATCGATCATCGATAATTACCGCCTCTACTGGTTATTATTCAACTCAAGCCGCAGTAAAAAACGGGATTATGCAGAAGTGAATATCCCGGGGCCGGGTGGGGCCGCGGCGCTAGAAATAGGGGGTTAAAAGATCGGCAAGCGTCGGCCGGCCCAGCTCCTGCAGATCATAGCGCACCCGCAGAACGGGCTTTTGCAGCTGCATGATCCGGCGCAGATCGATGGGCGTGGCGATAACAACCAGGTCGGCCGGCGAGCGGTTGATCGTCAGCTCGAGATCGCGAATCTGTTTCTCCCCGTAACCCATGGCCGGCAAAAAGGAGCCGATATGGGGGTATTTTTCAAAAACCGCCTTCATGGTCCCTGCGGCGAAGGGACGCGGATCGAGCAAGCCGGCGGCGCCGTACTTTTCCGCTGCGATCACTCCCGCCCCGTAGTTCATTTCGCCGTGGGTCATGGTGGGCCCGTCTTCCACTACCAGGACGTTCTTTCCTTTGATCTTGGCGCTATCCTCCACCGCCAGGGGGGAGGCGGCTTCGATGATCGCCGCGCCGCTGTTCACGCGGCGAATGTTTTCGCGGACGGTGTGGATCTCCTTTAAGCCGGCTGTATCCACCTTGTTGATAATGACTGCATCGGCCAGGCGCAGGTTGGTTTCTCCGGGATGGTAGCGCAGCTCGTGGCCGGCGCGGTGGGGATCGACCAGGGTGATATAGAGATCGGCCCGGAAGAAGGAGAAATCGTTGTTACCCCCGTCCCAGAGGATGATCTCAGCTTCCTTTTGCGCCTCTTCAAGGATGCGGCCGTAGTCCACCCCCGCATAGACGGTGATGCCCTGGTCCAGGTGCGGTTCGTATTCCTCCCGCTCTTCGATGGTGCAATTGTAGCGATCGAGATCGGCATATTCGCCGTAGCGCTGGCAGATCTGGGCGGTAAGGTCCCCGTAAGGCATGGGATGGCGTACCACCACCACCTTTTTACCCTTCTCCCGCAATATCTCACAGATCCGCCGTGTAGTCTGGCTCTTGCCCACGCCTGTGCGGACCGCAGTGACGGCGATAACCGGTATTTTTGAGCGGAGCGCGGTGGAGCCGGGTCCCTGCAGTTTAAAATCAGCCCCTGCAGCCAGCACCGCCGAGGCCTTGGACATAACTTCGTTATGGGTGACATCGCTGTAGGCAAAAACAACTTCGTCGACGGCAAATTTTTTGATCAGCGAAAGCAGCTCCTCCTCGGGATAGATCGGAATCCCCTCCGGGTAAAGTGTACCGGCCAGCGCAGGCGGATAGGTCCGCCCCTCGATATCGGGGATCTGCGCAGCGGTAAAGGCGACCACGCGGTAGCGGGGGTTGTCCCGGAAGGAGACGTTAAAATTATGAAAATCGCGTCCGGCGGCACCCATGATGATGATATTTTTTTGCTGCTCCATGGCGAGCGCTCCCATCTGTTGTATTTGGAATTATATGACCAGCGCCAGAATTGCTTTTTGCAGGTGCAGGCGGTTTTCAGCCTGGTCAAAGACGATGGATTGCGGGCCGTCGATGACTGCGTCGGTGATCTCTTCGCCCCGGTGCGCCGGCAGGCAGTGCATCACCAGGGCCTCTTTCGGGGCCTTTTCCAAAAGGGCGCTGTTGACCTGGTAGGGCGCAAAGGTTTCCAGTCTCCCGGCTCCCTCGCCTTCGCGGCCCATGCTGGTCCAGACATCTGTATAGATAATATCGGCTTTCTTGACCGCCCCGGCCGGTTCATGCTCAATATTGATCAGTGCCCCGGTGGCGGCGGCCTCCACGCGCGCTGTTTCGATGATATCCTTGTCGGGAAGATACCCCGGCGGACTGCAGATGGTCACGTTCATCCCCACTTTGGCCCCGCCGTACATGAGAGAGTGGGCCATGTTGTTTCCATCGCCCAAATAAACCAGGTTCAACCCCGCCGGCGAGCCTTTTTTCTCCTCAATGGTAAGAAGATCCGCCAGCGCCTGGCAGGGATGGAAGAGATCGGTGAGGCCGTTGATCACCGGGACGGTGCTGTGAGCAGCCAGCTCGGTGACCTCTTCGTGGGCATGGGTGCGGATCATGAGCCCGTCGAGGTAGCGGCTTAAAACCCTGGCTGTATCGGCGATGGTTTCGCCGCGCTTTAGCTGAAGATCGGCGGGATTCAGGAAGAGGGCATAGCCGCCCAGCTGCCACATGGCTACCTCAAAGGATATCCGGGTGCGGGTGGAGGATTTCTGAAAAATCATGCCCAGGGTCTTGCCCTGGAGGGGCTGGAAGGGTGCGCCGGTTAATTTTTTCATTTTCATGATCTTGGCCGTATCGAGAATTTGACGCACTTCTTCTCCGGTAAGATCGTGAATTGAGAGGATATGCTTGCCTTTCATCTGGACTGCCATGACTTACCTCCGCTGATAGATTTGCGATATTCCGCTTAATTTTAACGATAGTATATTCTTGAT
>JAAZIE010000204.1 GCA_012510305.1 Bacillota bacterium
CAGTCTTTTCTGCTCGGCCGGACCCACCGGTTTTTCCAGGATGCGGGCCGCCTGCTGCAGCAGCTCCACCTGAAAGCAGTAGAGCTCGTAAAGTTTCAGCTTCTCTTCGAAGCCCTCGATCGACATGAGTGCCCGCCGGATCAGATCATGGACCGCCTGCCTGCTGACCCCGTATTCCGCAGCGATCTCGGTCAAAGAGAGGTTGAAGCTGTAGTAAAGCCGCAACACGTCTCGCTGCCTTTCGGTCAGCAGTGAACCGTAAATATCGTACAGCAAGTTGGTCCGGTTCAGTTTATCGAGCATAGCACCCCTGTAAAGGTTTAACCCTTTACAGCTATTATTGTAGCAGAATAGATGCAGGAATGCAAGGATTTTAAATTAAATGAAAGTACTTGCGAGCTAATGGAGCAACATCTTGAAATATCAGCGGGGTTGGCGAGTTTTTGAAGGCAGGTATGAATCTTCAGCGAATTTGCAGAATGACCCTTGGTGTGGGCTGCGCCCGGCATGAACCGAGACTTTTACGGTGTTTCTGCTGTCAGGACGCCAACGGAGCGCTGTCGGCCCGGTGATTGCTGCAGTTTACGGCCGCCCCCTCCGGTAAAGCGGAGCGCAGGCAGGGTCACGCCAGCAGGGCGCGGGCGAAATCGTGGGGATCAAAGGGCAGCAGGTCTTCAAGCTGTTCACCCATCCCCACGTAGCGGACCGGCACTTTAAGTAGATCCTGGATGGCGACAACGATGCCGCCGCGCGCGGTGCCGTCCAGCTTGGTCAGGATGAGTCCGTTCACCGGCACCGCCTCGTTGAAATGAGCCGCCTGGGCGATGCCGTTGTGGCCGGTGGTGGCATCGATCACCAAAAGAACCCGGTGCGGCGCTCCGGGCTGAACCCGCCCGATGACCCGGTTTATTTTTTTGAGCTCCTCCATCAGGTTCACCCTGGTATGAAGGCGACCGGCGGTATCGCCGATGACTACGTCTATTTTTCGAGCCCGGGCCGCGTTGAGAGCGTCAAAGAAAACTGCCGAAGGGTCCGAGCCGGGCTGCTGGCTGATGATCTCCACCTCCGCCCTTTCAGCCCAGATCTTGAGCTGCTCGATGGCGGCGGCGCGAAAAGTGTCCCCCGCTACCAGGAGCACCCTCTTGCCTTCACGCCGGTAGCGGTGCGCCAGCTTGGCCGCACTGGTGGTCTTTCCGGAGCCGTTTACGCCGATGAGCAGAATTACCCGGGGCTTCCCCCCGGGCGGCTGCTCCTCTTCTCCGGTCAGCAGTCCGGCGATCTCCCGGACCAGGAGCTCTTTGGCCGCGCTTCTTTCGGTGATCCTGTAGCGCTTTATCTCCGCACGCAGCTGCTCCACCAGCTTCAGGGTTGTTTCCACGCCCACGTCTCCCAGAATGAGGGTCTCCTCCAGCGTTTCATAAAATTCATCGTTCAGCTCCCCGCCGCGAAAAAGGAGGTCCAGACTCCGCAAAAAACCCTCTTTGCTCCGGACAAGGCCGGCTTTAAATCGTTCTACCAGGCTCAAATCGCGCTCTCCTCTAACCAACTTTTTGATCCAGTTCCAGGGAAACCAGCGTGGAGACCCCTTCTTCGGGCATGGTTACCCCGTAGATGATGTTGGCCTCCTCCATCGTTCGGCGCCGGTGGGTGATTAAAACAAACTGGGCATCTTGAGAAGCCTTTTTCAGGTAACCGGTAAAACGGGAAAGGTTGATATCGTCCAGGGCTGACTCGACCTCATCAAGCAGGTAGAACGGCGCCGGCTTGTACCGGAGGATGGCAAAGATGAGGGCTACCGCGGTCAGCGTTTTTTCGCCCGTAGAAAGAAGGGAGATATTTTGCAGCTTCTTTCCCGGCGGCTGGGCGATGATCTCGATTCCCGATTCCAGCAGGTTCTCCGGATCGGTCAACCGGAGCAGCACCCGGCCGCCCTCAAAGAGCTCGCTGAAGACTTTTTCAAAGTTTTTGCCGATCTCCTGAAAAGCTTCCTGGAAAAAATGGGCCATCCGCTGGTCGATCTCGCCGATAATACGGCGCAGCGAGAGTTCACCGCTCTGCAGGTCTTCCTGCTGCTCCTGCAAAAAGTCGATCCGCTCCCGCAGACGGGCCAGCTCATCGATGGCACCCAGGTTGACCACGCCCAGCGTTTCAACATCTTCGCGCAGCACCTCGATCAACTGTGCGCTTTCTTCAGCGTCAAAGTCCGGTTCCACCTCCAGCAGCTCGTCTTCACCGAAAAGGCCCTTAAAGCGATCCTGCCGGTAGCTGCTCTCCGCCTGCAGGCGGCTCTGCTCCACGGCAAGTTGACGTTCCCGCCGTTCCTGCCGGGCCAGGCGCCTCCGGTTCCGGCGCTGTTTTTCCTCCAGGTCCACCAGCTCACCGGTAAGGCCGTCCACTCTTTTTTTCTGCTCCTGGAGCTCCATCGCCAGAGAGGCGCTTTCTTCGCGCAGCTGCTGAACCAGGGCCCCCGTCTTTTCCCGGCCGGCCCGGTTTTCGGCCAGCGCCTCGTCAAGCGCGGCGCCGGAATTTTTCTTCTCAGCCTTCTCTTCGAGCGGCTGGGACAGCTCTCCGGAGATCCTTTGCCGGTTATCCCGCAGGGCCAGCTCTTGCTCCCGCAAAGAATTCAGGCGCAGCAGCGCCTCCGTCAAGTTCTCTTGAAGCTCTTTTTTCTGATGGAGCCTGCGCTGATAGATCTCTTTTTTACCCGCAAGCTCCTCTCCGGCGCCGGCGATCTCTTCGGCTACAGCTCCCCGCTGCTCTTTGAGCTGTTCCCGCCGGTGGAGAAGCTCCTTTTCCTCGGCGCTTAGCTCCTTCAGCGAGCCGGCGGCATCCTGCCTGCGCTGCTCCATGATACCGGCGGCGGCGCTGCTTTCCTGGGCCGCCTTCTCCGCTTGCCGCAGTTCCCCGGTCTCCTTTTCTTGCTGCCTTCGCAGATCTGCAAGGGCGGCCGTTTCCCGGCTTATATTTTGCTGTAACCCGGCGATCTCTTTTTCAAACCGCTGTTTTCTCTCACTCATCCCGGTTATCTCCTGCTGCAGGTTCTCAATCTCGCGGCGGCGCCCCAGGGGCATCCCGGCATGGCGCTGCGGCATGCTTCCTCCCCGGATCGCTCCGCCGGGATTGATCAGATCTCCCTCCAGCGAGATAATCCGGAAGCGGTACCCGGTTAAACGGGCGGCCTCGGAAGCCACTTTCAGGTCACGGCAGATCAAGATCGATCCCAGGAGATAAGAGGCCACCTTTTCATGGGCCGGTTCCACCTGCACCAGCTCCGATGCTTTTCCATAAACGCCGCCCAGTTCACGCCACTGCGGATGTTTTTCCAGAGGCGATGGGCCTGTGCGGATCGTATCCAGGGGCAAGAACGTTGACCAGCCAAGGTTGTTCTCCTTGAGAAAGCGAACCGCCTCCAGCGCCGCTTTCTCCGTTTCGACGACAATATATTGCAGTGCCGGCCCCAGGGCCGCTTCGATGGCCCGCAGGTAACGCTCCTCCACGTTCAGCAGATCCACTACCGGCCCCACGATTCCGCCAAGCCGGTGGCGCACCTTGATGATCTCCCGCACACCCCGGTAATAGCCTTTTAGACCCCTTTCCTGATCCTGGAGCAGCTGCAGGCGGCTTTCCACACCGCCCAGCTCCTCGCGGCAGCGCTGTAATTTCTTTTGCAGGTTCGAAAGATGCCCGTTCAGTTCTTCAAGGCGGCGCTCTCTTTCAGCTGCCGCCGCTTTCGTCTGCTCAAGGCGCTCCCGGGAGGCGCGGACTCTCCGGTCCTGTTCCTCCTGCTCCAACTGAATCCTTTTTTCTGCACTGTCCAAATTGCGCTTTTCTTCAAGCAAAGCGCGGCGGCGGCGGGCGAGCCTTTCTTCCTGCTGCTCCAGCTCCTCCAGGGAAGCCTCCAGAGCCTTCTGCCGTCCCTGTGCCCGGTAGATCTGCTGCTGCTGCTCTTCAACTTCTCTGCCGTAAGAATCCTTTTCTTTCTGCTCCAGGTCCCGGCGGAGTTCCCGGCAGTGCTCCTCTTCCCGCGAGAGCGCCTCGCTTTTCAATTTCAGCTCCCGGGAGCACCTTTCTTTTTCATCGTTTAGCCGGTCAATAGTGGCCGCCAGCTGCTCCAGGCGGCGCCGGTCCTGATCGATCTGCTCCCGGTGACGGCCTTCCCGCTCCCCGAGCAAGCGCAGCTCGTTTTCCTGCTTCTCCATCTCCCTGAAAACATGGTTCACCTTTTGCTCCAGGCCCTGGTAGCGACGTCCTTCTTTCTGCTGCAGCAGTTTAAGCCGCTGCAGCTGCTCCTCCAGCGAGATGCCCTGGGCCGTGGCCTCTCCCAGGGAGGCGGTAACCCTTTGCAGCTGCTCCTCCACCCCGTCCAGTTCCCTCCGGTTGCCGCGCAACTGGTGGGAGTACAGCTTTTTTTCAGCCTCCCGGAGCCGCCCCTGCAGCTCCTGGTAGCGCCCGGCGATCTCAGCCTGCCCGGTCAGCGGCTCCACCTGTGTCTCCAGTTCAAAAATTAGATCCTGGACCCGGACCAGGTTATCCCTGGTCTCATCGAGACGCCTTTGTGCTTCGCTTTTGCGGAGCTTGTACTTGAGCACGCCGGCCGCCTCTTCAAATATTTCCCGGCGGTCCTCGGGCTTGCTGTTGATGATCCCTTCCACCCGTCCCTGCCCCACAATGGAGTAGATCTCCAGGCCGGCCCCGGTATCCAAAAACAGCTCGGTGATATCTTTCAGCCGGCAGGGGGTGCGGTTAAGCAGGTATTCGCTTTCGCCCGAACGGTAAATTCTCCTGGTTACGGTGATCTCCTCGTAATCGAGGTTTAGCGCTGCACCGGCTCCGCTAAAGGTGAGGGTAACCTCGGCAAAATTAAGCGCTTTGCGTACATCGCTGCCTGAAAAGATGAGCTCTTCCATCCGGTTGCCGCGCAGCGTTTTTGCGCTCTGCTCACCGAGAGCCCAGCGGATGGCATCGACAAGGTTACTTTTACCGCAGCCGTTGGGGCCGATGATCACGGTAATGCCCCGGCTCAACTCCAGCTCGGTCTTGTCGGCAAAAGATTTAAAACCAAACATCTCCATGCGTTTCAGATACATTATCCTTCTCCTCACCGGGCAAAAACAAACCTGCCCCTTCAGCAGGTTGGCACAATCGAAAGCAGTCATTTTTCAGCAGACCGGCTCTGCCCCCGGTGTCGCTGATTACTATTCTTGATTAATTCAGGAAATACCTTCCGACATCCGCTTCGCCACTGCAGATCCCGGCCTCTCCGCCGGGGATGGTTTTCGGCTTGAATTGCCCCGAGCCCGGCCTCAGGACAGCTTGAACCAGGCTTCCTTGGCCGCAGCCTGCTCCGCTTCCTTTTTGCTTTTTCCACTGCCCTTGCCCATGCTGCCGCGCCCGCCGACGAGGACCTCGGCAAAAAATACTTTTTCGTGATCCGGCCCGCTTTCCCGCACAATCTCGTATTCAGGAGTAACCCCGTGGCGGGCCTGGACAAATTCCTGCAGCAGGGTTTTGTAATCGCGGTGCAGGTAGCCTTTCTCCAGGTTTTTCAAAACAGGCTGGTAGAGACGCAAAATATGGCGGCGGCATTTTTCAAGGCCCAGATCCAGAAAAAGAGCACCGAAAAGGGCTTCGACGGCATCGGCCAGCAGCGAGGGCCGGTTGGCACCGCCGCCGGCCGCTTCCCCCTTGCCCAAACGCAAAAACTGCCCCAACCCCAACTCCACGGCTATGGCGGCCAGGGTCGCTTCACAGACGAGGTCGGCCCGCAGCCTGGTCAACCTTCCTTCGGGAAATTCAGGGTATGAAAAATAAAGATAATCGCTAATCGCCAGCTGCAAAACAGCATCCCCCAAGAACTCCAGGCGCTCATTATGGCCACCGCCGTCACCCTTTTCATGAGCATAGGATGAGTGCGTCAGCGCCTGTTCATAAAGACTCTTCTCCCTGATATCCCACTGCAGTTTTTCCAGAAAGGTCTTCACCCGGCCCGCCCACGGGACCGCCTGCTCTATGTTTTTTATCGAAATAGCTCCTCACCACCGGGGCAGTATTTCTTGAACGGTTAAACTTTCGATTCTATAAAAGTGATAATATTGCCGAGCGTTTTGATCTCCTCGATTTCATGATCGGAAATCTCCAGATCAAATTCTTCTTCCAGCGCCATGACCAACTCCACGATATCAAGAGAGTCCGCATCGATCTCTTCAAAGGTGGTCTCTGTCGTTAATTTATCCGCTTCCACCTCCAGCTGTTCGCTGACGATTGCTTTTACCTTTTCTTCAATGTTCATCCGGATCACCTCCTTTTTCGGCGTTTTTGCCCGGCCAACCTGCTTTTCCGGCGCTGCCGGGAAAGCAGGGCAACCCTGTTAAAAATTCAAGATCACGGCCCGCCCCATCTTTTTTTCTAACAGCGGGGCATATCGCGAAGGGCCTTTTGAAAAAGATCATCCAGGCGTAACCGGACAAAAGGATGAGCCTGCTGCAAAACAGCCTGTTCCACTGCGCGGGCGCGTGAAGCACCGTGGCACTTGATGCAAAGACCTTTCACTCCCACCAGGGGTGCTCCACCTGCGCCGGTCCCTCCCACCAACCGCTCATGCATCTGCTCAAAAGCCGCCCCCGGCAAAGCAGACCCCGCTTCACCGCACGAAGCAAGTTTTAGTTCCTCTTTCAACCGGCTGGAAAAACCCCGGATAAAACCTTCCGTGAGTTTTAAAAGGACGTTGCCCACAAAACCATCGCACACGACCACGTCGGCGGCATCAAAATAAACATCTGTACCTTCAACATTACCACAAAAACCGGAAATATATTCTTGCAAAAGGGGAAATGCTTTCTTCACCATGCTGTTGCCCTTATTCGTCTCCGCGCCCACGTTGAGCAGGGCCACCCTCGGCGAGGGGATGCCCAGCATTTTTTGGGCATAGATACGTCCCATAAAAGCATATTGCACCAGCTGCCCCGGCCGGGCGTCCATGTTGGCACCGGCATCAAGAAGAACAAAGGGTTTTCTGTTAAAACCCGGTATCACCGTGAGCAAAGCCGGCCGGGTCACCCCGGAAAGGCGCCCCAAATGCAGCAGCGCCCCGGCCAGCAGCGCCCCGGTATTGCCGGCGCTTAAAATAGCATCGGCTCGCCCTGTTTTAACCAGATCCAGAGCAACCACGAGGGATGAATTTTTCTTTCGCCGGACCGCCAGGGCGGGGTTGTCATCACCGCGAATCACCTCGTCGGCTTGAATGATTTCCAGCCGTCCGCCGGGAAAGGAAAGTCCGGCGAGGGCCTCCTCCACCGGTACCCGGCGTCCCACCAGGAGGAGCTCCAGATCTTTTTGGGCCTGCAGGGCTGCCACGGCCCCGCGGACAATTTCGCGCGGTGCATGGTCGCCACCCATGGCATCTACAGCCAGTTTGACCAAGTTATTGGCTCCTTTCCCAGGCAGCAGGTTATAAAAATAGCCCCCTTGTTATACAGGTATACAAAGGGACCTTTTTACACCTGATTTATTACTTTTTCTTTTCTTCAACCTTGATCGCTTCGCGATCATTGTAATATCCACAATTCAAGCAAACCCGGTGAGACGGTTTCAGCTCGTGACATTGCGGGCAGGGTGCCAGATGCGGAGCTTTCAGCTTCCGCTGCCCCCCCCGCCTTTGATCGCGCTTGGCGCGGGTAGTTCTTCTTTTGGGAACAGCCATCCGTTTGCCTCCTTAATCTTATGGGTTCTAGGTTTACTTATCCGGTCGCAGTTCTTTTAATTTCTGCCAGCGCAGATCTATCCGGGACTCGTCCTCGCAGGAACAGGTTGTTTCGTTGAGGTCGACACCGCAACCCGGGCAAAGGCCCCGGCAATCCGGCTTGCACAGGGGATTGTACACC
>JAAZIE010000205.1 GCA_012510305.1 Bacillota bacterium
CTTCTCGACTGGCTGAACCCCGGCTCCAGTTTTCCCAAAACCGCCCCCGGGGAGTACCTGCGCGATTTCCTGACCCATCATTACCTGGAAGAGAGCTGGGTGCGGGCGGAGATCGCCAAGCCCTTGGCCGGGATGGCAGCGCGTTCAGTGGGGAGCATCGCCGGGGAGCGTGAAGCGATCAAGGAGCTGCTCAAGAAAAATCTGCTGGAGATTCCCGACGGGGTGCCCCTGAAGCTGGGTCAATACCTGCGCACCGACCCCAAGCCGGCGGGCTTGCTGGCGGGCCTCTTCGATCTGCCGCTGGCGGAGATGGCGCAGCTCCTGGAGGATAACGCGGATATTGAAGATCTGCTCTACGATGATCTCTACCTGCAGATGGCGGGGACGGGTGAAGAGCTGGCGGACTACGTTGACAGCGGCGAAAGGTTGCGTGCTCTTCTGGGGAGCGCCTCCGTCGAGGTCAACCTCGATCCCTTGCGTCCGCTGCTGATGATCGACCGCGACCTGCCGCAGGTGGTTCTGGACCGCCTCTCCTCTTTTCCCATCGAGATGGTCAGGGGCTTCCTCAACGACGACAACCGGGCTTACCGCCTCGGTTACATGATGGAGGACCTGCCGGCTCGTTTCACCTCCGATCTGCTCACCGATCCCGCTCTCATCCGGCTGGAAAGCGAGCTGGTCAATGAAAAGGTGGAAGGGGCCGACTATACGCTGGCCGCGAGCATCTTTTCCACGGTGGAAAAGTTTGTTGCCAGCGAGCCCCTGGGCGACTTTAGCGGAGAAAAGGTCTTCACTTTCCTGTCCAACCTTTACGAAAAAATCAGGGCCTTTTTCAGCTCCCTGTTCAATTTAAACAACAGCAGTAACAGCGAGGCCGCCGCCCGGCAGGGCTTTGATGCTATGCCGGCAGGCCCCGGCTGTCTTTGATCCGGTGCTGTACCGATAAGGAGGGCAAGAGATGAAAAAAGCCATGGGAGTTATTCACGGTCTGAAGAAGATCGCCTACAAACGGCTTAAACAGGCGGGTAAAACAGGGTTGCTGTTCCTGCTGGTGATTGCGCTCACTGCCTCACCGCTGAGCTCTGTCGCCGCAGGGCTCAACACAGCGGATCCCCGCTCAGAATCAGTTTTTGGCACCATCTTTGGGGCGGTGCGGGCTCATATGCAGGGCGAAGCCCCCGCCGGCCAGGCCATGCCTGGTGAAGAGCTGGCCGCAGCCCTGGCAGCACTGGATGATTTTACTCTTTTGGTGCTCAAAGATCCGCGACTCTCCACCGCCCTGGATGAAATCATCCTCGATCTGCTTGAGGACGAGGGGACGGTCGAGGGAATCCAGGAGAAAAAAGAATTTGTCGCCGGTATCTTGCGGGATCCCCGCCTCTCCGCCACCCTAGGCGATATCATTACCGGCTATCTGCGGGATGAGCGCCTCGCTGAAGATATCGAGCAGCTCTTCGGCGTTGTTTTCGATCTTATCACCAACGAAGATCTGCACTATTTCCTCAGGGATGCCCTGGCCTCCCTGGTCGAAGACCCGCGGCTGGAAAATACGGTAAACGGCCTTTTGACCGAGGTCGTTGGCACTGCTCATGATACGGGAACCGAAGCGCTGGCCGACCTGGTTACCGACGAACAGATCCCCCTCTTTATCACCGATCTTGTCTCTATACTGCTGAGCCCACTGCCCGATCTGCTCACTCTCACTTATGACGAAAGGGTGCGCTTGATCTCCGCCGATTTGCTCGAGATACTGGTGGAACATGAAATGGAGCAGGCGGTGAGCCTGGTAGAAAATGAAGATTTGAAAGCGGTTGTCGCCGATCTGCTTTTGCTTCTGGCCGAACCGGTAGCGGGCGCAACCGTCGAAATAGGTCTGGGGCTGGCGGAGCAAACCGTACCCGGTGCTGCCCGCGGCCTGGCCGACGGCACCATCGACGACGTGCTCGATGAGATGGTGGATCACCTCTTCAAGCATCAGGGCGGTTCTGGGGTCGGTTTGCAAGCTTACTTTTACGATGCCCTGGGGACTGTCAAAACGCGCTCCATGAGCCGGGCGATGGACTACTGCCCCCAGGATACGGATGTGGGCTGGGGGCAGGGGCATCAAAATATTCAAAAACAGGTTGCCGAGGGGCAGGCGGAGATCCCCCCCGACCTGGCGCAGCAGGTCTTTTTCAAATGGCTCATCGACGAAAATCCCGATCCGCCCTACACCTCTGGTATGGAGTACATCCCGCGCACTTACTATGCTTGGGCGGCCGATTTGGCCGGGCTGCTTACCGAGGAACGGGTGGACGGTATCACCGAAGAGCTGCTCATTTCACTGAAAGAGGTGGTGAACAGCTTTGTCGATGAGCATGAAAAAGATATCCTTAGCTCGTTAAGACGCGCAGTAGAGACTTTGCCCATCGAAGATCTGGCTGATCAAATACGCGCCGACGATCAGATCGATCAGCTGCCTCAAGATCTCGTTGAGCGGATCACCGCGCTGATGCCGCTTGAGGAGCTGGCCGGCTATATCAAGGAAGAGGCAAAGCTCCTCGAAGTCCTTGAAGATGTTTCCGGTGACTTTGTCGATGATCTGCCCTTTCAGAAGACCGGCAGGATGATCCGCAAAGATAAAAGAATCCTCAAAGCGCTTCAGGCCTCCGTACCCGGGTTTTCCCTCTCCGAGGTGGCCGGCACCATCAGGAGCGATCACCGGATTATAGACGCCCTGGCCCGGGTGGCGGCGGAAACCCCGGTCGATGCAGTCATCGATTTCATTCAGGATGAGAGGCGCTCTGCGCTGATCGGGCAGACCATGGCCGGGACGCTGCTCAACCTGGCGGCCGATTTTGTGGTGGATGAAGATCTGTCCACTTTCATTCAGGGGGTCTTCTTCGATGCCATCTTCGACTCCCTGGGCGGTTCTCCCGGTTCGCTCATTGTCGATTCGCTGGCTGCTTTTTTGGAAAACGAAGATTTTGCCACCTACCTGGTGCAAGCCCTGTATGAGCTGACCTACGGTGTGGACTATGAACTGTGGAATCTTTACAGGCAGGTGGTGCCCCGGTTCTTCACCTATGCGCTCTGGAAACTTACCTGAGTTATGTTGAAATAAGGAGGCCCGAAAATGAGAAAAGCGATTCTGATTCTTAGTATCATCTTCATGATTATTGTTCTTGCCCAGTCGTGGCTCGTTGGAGTGGGGGGAACCATGTTCAATGACCGGTTGCTGGCCTGGGGCGGTTTTGCCGGCCGCCTGCTGGCGCTGTTGTTGGGTGCGGGGGCGGCTTTTGTCATACCCAGGCCCCTGGTTTCGCTTTTTATCTACCTGGCGGGCGGCTTGATGGCGATCGCCTTCGGTATTTATACCGGCTACTATGACATGCTTCTCTGGGGAGGGCTTTCGC
>JAAZIE010000206.1 GCA_012510305.1 Bacillota bacterium
CCGCTACCGGATCAACACCGCCACCTTGAACCTCATCGTGCAGGACACGATCTTTGCCGGCAGCGGCCTGGGCCCTGAGCTTGAGCTCACCCTGACCTATAACAGCGCCTCCGCCGCCGCCGGCATCTTCGGCCCCGGCTGGAGCTTCTCCCATGAGCGGCTGCTGGAGCAAAAAGGCGGCAAAATTACAGTTTTCAAGGGCTCCGGGCAGGGGCTCACCTTTGCCGCCGCCCGCGGCAGCGCGGAGCAGCCGGCGGCAGCACGGCCGCCCGACGGGGCCGCAGGCCGCCTTTTGGATTACGGGGATTACTGGCTTTTCAGCGAAAAGGGGGAAAATATTTACCACCGCTTTGACCGGGTGCCGGGTATGAACCTGGGCCGCCTTACCGCGGTGAGCGATGATTATGGTAACAGCATCCTTTTGGGCTACAGCCCGCAGGGCAACCTGGAAAAGATCACCGACGCCGCCGGTCGCACGATCCGCTTCACCTTTGATCGGCAAAACCGCTGCACCGCTTTCACGCTCCCCGACGGGCGGCGGGCCTCTTTTAACTACGACGCTCAGGGGCGCCTGGTGCATACGGCCGACCTCATGGGGATCGAGGTTCGGTATGGCTACGACGGCGGCCACGCCCTTACCGAAATCGTGACCGGCAAGAGCAAAAGGACCGTCGCCTTCGCCTACCGGCGGCAGGGCGGCCAAAAGCTGATCCGCTCTTTTACCGATCCCAACGGGAACAAAACCAGCTTTGAGCTGCTCTCAAATTCCCCCCGCCGGGTTCAGAGAACCGATCCCCGGGGAAACAAAGTGGTCTTTCAAAGCCGTGCCGGGCTCACCGAGCAGGTGACCAACTCCCTGGGCTGCACGGCTGCTTTTACCTACAGCGGCGGCCTGCCGGTGAAGCACCGCGACTATGGCGGCGGCGAGGCCGGCTGGGAATACGACCGCTCCGGCCGCCTGATCAAGGAGATCGATGCAGAAGGCGGGGTTCACTCCTTCGCCTACGACCGGCGCGGCAACCTAACCGCGATGACCGATCCCCTGGGCGGCACATGGCTCTACCGTTACAGCGAGCAAAACAGCCTCACCGGGGTTACCAGCCCCGCCGGGCGCACGATCACCCTGGAGTACAGCGAGCGGGGCCTGCCGGTCAGGCTCACCGGGTTTAACGGGCGGCAGATCCGCTACGAGCACGACCGCTTCGGCAACGTGGTCAAGGTAACCGGCGCTGCCGGCGGCGCCGTCACCTACACCTACGATCAGCAGGGCTACCGGCCGCTTACCGTAACCGATGCGCTGGGCCACACCGCTGCCTGCGAGCACGACGGCAACGGCCGTCTCACCGCCCACCGCCATCCCGACGGCGCCGAAAAAAAGATGCTCTACGATTGCTGCTACAGCCTGCTCTCCACCGATGAACGGGGGCTCAGCCGGGGTTATGAACGCGATGCCAACGGCAACGTGATCAAGGAGATCGATGCCGCCGCCGCAGCCGCCGAGCTGGCCTACGACGGGAACAACGACCTTCTCTCCCACCGGGATCGCTGCGGGCGGCTCACCCGCTACCGCTACGACGGGGCGCGCCGCCTCACCGCGGTGCTCGACGCCCTGGGGCAGAAGCAGCTCTTTGACTACGATGACGCCGGAAACCTCCTCTCCTTCCAGGTGGAGGGGAGCGGGGCGACCCGCTTCCGGTACGACCGCTGCCACCGCCGGGTGGCTATCAGCGATCCCCTCGGTGCAATCGTCTCACTTCAGCGGGACGCCCTGGGCCGGGTGACGGCGCGGCGCGGCGCCCGCGGCAAGGAGGTCGGGTTTGCCTACGACCCCGACGGCCTTCTGGAAAAGGTATTTCACGACGGGCATGAAAAAGCCCGCCTCCGCTACGATGACGGCGGCAACCTGGTTGAAGCGGCCGACGAAACCGGGACGCTCCGCCTGGAGTACGACGAAGAGGGCCGCCTGAAAAAGATCGCCTACCCCGACAACCTGGCGGTTTCCTGCAGCTGGAGCGCCGCCGGACCCGTTGAAACGATCACCTACCCCGGCGGCCTGGCCCTGCGCTGCAGCTACGACAGCCGCATGCGCCCGTCGCAGATCAGCTGGCCCGGCGGCTGGGTCCGCTACAGCTATGATCCCGCGGGCAACCTGGTGCGCGAGGAGCGCTCCAACGGCGTTACCAGCAGCTACCGCTACGACGAAAACGAGCGCATGGCGGCGCTGAAACATGAGCGGGGCGGTAAAGCCTTTATTGAACGGAGCTACAAGCGCGACGCCGCCGGCGCCATCCTCGAGGAAAAGGGGTTCCAGCCCCTGGCGCCCCCTGCAGACGGCGAACTGAGCCTCTCCTGCAACCCCGCCGACCAGATCGCCGCCGCCGGCAACTCTCCCTTCAGCTACGACGCCGATGGGAACCTCACCGGCGCACCGGGCTGGGAGGCGCTTTACGATGCCGAAAGCCGGCTCATCGGGCTGACCCGCGGCTCTGCCGCCGCCCGGCAGTACCGCTACAACAGCCTGGGGCACCGCGTGGAGAGCAGGGTTGGCGGCGCCCACCGCCGCTACGGTTACGATCTTACGGGCAACCTGCTCTTTGAGACGGCCGGCGGAGAGCTCCGGCGCTGCTATCTCTACAGCCACCACCGGCCGGCGGTGCTGATCGACGGCGCCGGCAAAAGCTTTTTCTATCATTATGACCAGGGCGGCAACACCCTCGCTCTTACCGGCAGCAGCGGCGAGATCGCCGTCGCCTACGCTTACTCGCCTTTCGGCCTTTCTGTTTGCCGCGGCGAAGAGCTGGAGAACCCTTTTACTTTTGCCGGTGCTTACGGGGCCGTCGATGAGGGCGGGGGGCTCTACTACATGAAGCAGCGCTTCTACTCGGCAGCCTGGGGCCGCTTTGTGCAGAGGGACCCCCTGGGCCTTGAGGGCGGCACAAACAGCTACGTTTACGGGGCCAACAACCCTCTTTTCTATATCGACCCCGACGGCACCCTGCTCCTGGAGGCCTGGGCGACCTGGAAAGCGGTGGGCGCGGTGGTGGGGGGGATCACCCTCGCCGTGGCTGCGGTAAAGACGGCGCGCAGCAGCTACAACACCACCCGGACGCTCGACAAGGAGATCTCCGCCGCTGAAAAAGCAAAGAAAGCGTACCGGGAGTACCAGGATACGGTCAAGCGCCACGGGCAATGGGGCGGCTGGGAGGAAAAAGAGGCGGCCTGGCGCAAATACGAGAAGCTGCACGATGATTTGATGAAGCGGCACCGTGAGATGATCCGAAGCGCCAGGGATACAGCCGATAACGTCATCGACCTGGGGGGTAACGCGATCACCCCTGACGCCTTGAGCATACCGGCGGTGATCTACGATTATACAAGCGGGGGCGGCGGTAAAGCCGATCCCCGCGACCCCTGCAGCCCCGGGGTCGGCATTCCCCAGGAGTTCTTTAAGGGAAGGCGCCTGCACTACTAAGAAAGGCCCGAGCCGCTTTTCCCGCGGCAGTTGAGAGGGGGGGCTGCCGTCTGTTCTGAAAAGACCTTTTGATCAACAGGGGGAGGCGGCTCACCCGAAAAGGGTGAGGGGCCGCCCGCTATTTCACCATTTTCGTGTGATGACTTTTTAGCCATCTTTCGCTATTATTGGTTCAGGTTCGAGCTATTTTTTGAAAGGAGAGCGCTTTTGAAAACGATCAAGCGAAGAGCGGTTCTTTTTGCGGTGCTGGCCGGCCTGGGCCTGGCGGTTTCAATTTTGATCTACAGCGGCTGGCTTCCCGCCCGCCAGGTTAAAACTGTGTTCCTGGCGCTCTCCATCTCCGGCGCTTTCCTCTCCGGCCTTTTATCGAAGGTGGAGCACGGCCGCTTGAAAGAGGCCCGGCTGATCCTGGAAAACCGGATTATCCGGCTCTGCCCCGCCGTGATCAAGAACAAAAGCGGCCTTCCCCTGGAGAATCACCCCGGCAGTATTGAGATATTCGTTTCCAACTTCGGCGTTTTGCTCCATCAAAAAATAATTAAATTCAACCAGGGCGGCGCCCGGCTCAAGGCGGTGAAGATCAGCCCCGATTTTATCACCCTGGACTACGGCGCCGGGAGAGCAGCGCAAAGCATACGGCTGCTCAGCAGCGGATTTAACGAGCGGGAGCTGGAGGAAGTGGTGGAAAGGTTTCGCTTTGAAACCGGCGTGATTCCGGAGATTGTTGATTCATAATTGTTACAGAAAGGTGGAGCCGGTCATGCGCTGCCCTCTCTGCGGTACAGCGCCGGGCGAGAAAACAAAATTTTGCTTCTCCGGCGGCAGCCGGCAGCGGCCCGGCCTTTCAGCTCCCGCCGGCGCCTCCCTGGTGGGCTTTTCGCCGAAAATAAGCGATCCGGCTTTGGCCCGCTATGTGCGGCACCGGCTCCTCTGGCCGGTTATATTTGCCTCGATCCTGGCCGCTGCGGCCATAGTGGGCTTCTATATCTATGGAGAGAGAAGCGCAGAGATGGATAATCCCCAGGCCCTCCACACCGGCCTTGTTGTGGGCGGGATGTACCTGGCGATCGCGCTCTGTCACGTTCTGGGACGCAACAAGGAGAAGACCTGGGACGGCACGGTGGAGGATAAGCGGATCAGCAGAAGAAGGAGGCGCCGCCGGTACAGCGAAGGTTACGCGGATTACCTTGAGTACACGGTCATTATCCGCAGCGACAGGGGAAAAAAATATCTGCTCAGGGCGGAAAACGACAGCACCCGCTACCACTATTACCGGATCGGCGACCGGGTGCGCCATCACGAAGGGCTTAACTCTTATGAAAAATATGACAAGAGCGGGGATGAAATTATTTTTTGCAACGCCTGCGCCACGCTTTGCAAGATTACCGACGAGCACTGCTTTCGCTGCCGGTGCCCCCTGTTGAAATGAAGGGGTGATTGCAAAAACAATCGAGCTGCCGCTGATTACTGTTGAACTCAAGGCAGCCCTGCCGGGCGCCTTTTAGAAAGAGCACAGAGAGGAGAAAGAACCATGTTTTGTGAAAAATGTGGCACCAAACTTCCCGGAGATTCCAAATTCTGCATATCCTGCGGAGAAAAGGTGAAGGCGCCGCCGCCCGGGCCGGCGCCGGTAACAGATGCTGCTTCCCCGCCCCCTTCACCGGGGCAGTCCGGTACAATTCCGCCCCCGCCTCCTTCACCGGAGCAGTCCGCTGCAATCCCGCCCCCGCCCCCTCCGCCGGGGCAGTCCGGTCAAACCCCGCCACCGCCCCCGTCAGTGGATCTTCCCACTTCGTCCCCGGCCCAGGCGGCGGATGATCCCCCCTCTCCGCCGGAGAGCCAATGGGTGGAGGTCCCCACGATGACGCCTCCAGCGGCGGCCCCAGCAGCCCAAGCGGCGCAGCAGAGCCCTGCCGCTCGCTACAGCGCCCCTCCCCAAAGCGCAACTGCCCCCTCCCCGCAGCCCCGGGCTGTGCAACCGCCCTATCAGGCCGGGTTACCGGTTGGCAGTGAGCCGCTAACCGTGGGGCAGTATATCGGCATGTTTTTTCTGCTGATGATC
>JAAZIE010000207.1 GCA_012510305.1 Bacillota bacterium
AAAAGCTTATGAACAAGGCAGAGCCGAAGAAAAACTCGAGCCGTAACCTGGTTAAAACCTTTCAGCGCGGCCTGAGAGTGCTCGAAGAGGTCTGCCGCCGGGCCGACGGAGTCACCCAGAGCGAGATGGCCAGGAAACTGGGCGTCAACCGCAGCACCGCGCTGCGCTTTTTGGCCACCCTGGAGGCCGAGGGCTATATCGATCGCCGCGGGGAAGCGCTCTACCGGCCCACGGTAAAGATGGCGGAGCTGGCCCGCAGCGTCATCGACAGCCTGGAGATCAAGCCCTTTGCCCATGAGCAGCTGAAACGGCTCACCGGGCAAACGGGCTTTTCCTCCCACCTGGCCGTCCTTTCAAACCGGCGCATCGTCTATGTAGACGGCGAGCAGGCGGAGGGCATGGTCAGGGTCAATGCCGACATCGGAACCGCCGCCCCGGTCCACTGCTCCGCCACGGGCAAGGCGTTGGCGGCTTACATTGAACCCGTTGAAAGGAACAAAGTAATCGCCCGTTACCTGGAGGGCTCTGCCCGCTTTACCGCCTACACCGACCGGACGATCAGCGATCCCGCCAAGCTGGAAGAGGAATTTTTGAAGATACAGGGCGGCGGCTATGCCGTGGACAACGAAGAATATGAACCGGGCGTGCGCTGCCTGGCTGCATCCATCTTTGATTCCCGCGGCCGGGTGGCCGCCGTGATCGGGATATCCGGCACCACGGCGCGCCTGGAAACCGGTGCTTTGCCGGATCTGATCGCTTCGGTCTGCGAGGCGGCCGACAGCATCTCCGCAGCGGTGGGGTGTGGCGATCCCCGGGGCTGCCGCAAGATTGAGCACAGGGAGACGGCGGGCGAGCCCGCACGGTAAACTGCTCTGCCGAGGCGCAGCCCCGGCGGAGCGCGAAAAGGAGAATGAAAGGGGGTTGGCTGGAGATGTACAACGCTGTATTGGTCGGATGCGGCCGCATATCGGATCTGCATGCCCTGGGTTACCGGGACTTTCCGGGAGCGCGCCTCTACGGCCTCTGTGACCTGGATATCTCCAAGGCCGAGACCAAGGCCAAACAGTGGGGTGTGCCGAAACTGTACCGAAGCTATGAAGAGGTGCTCTCCGATCCCGCCGTGCAGATTGTCGAGATCCTGACCCCGCACCACCTGCACTGCACCATGACGGAGGAGGCGGCCCGGGCGGGGAAGCATATCTCCGTACAAAAACCGATGGCCCTTGATTTGAAAGAAGCCGATCGCATGATCGAAGCCGCCCGGCGCAGCGGGGTGGCGCTGCGCATCTATGAAAATTTTGTCTACTATCCCCCCTATGTTAAAGCGAAAGAGCTCATCGAAGCGGGAGAGATCGGCGAGCCGCTTTCTTTCAACCTGCGGGTGCGGGGCGGCACCGGAAAAGGACAGTGGGAGGTGCCGCTGGAAGCCTGGGCCTGGCGCATAGACCCGGCGCAGGGCGGCGGCTGCCCGATGATGTTCGATCACTGCTACCATAATTACTCCCTGGCGATCTACCTGATGGGCGCCGTTCAAAAGGTGGCCGCCTGGATGGACCAAAGCGAGATCGTCCCGGGTAGCGGCATTTTTGTGAAGACGCCGGCCACGGTGATGTGGAAATACCGCCGGGAGAAGGCCCACGGGGTCATGGAGGTAACCCTCTCGCCGGAGCTCCAGATCGACACCCGCCATTATGCCGACGAGAGCAGGCTGGAGATCACCGGCACCCGGGGCATCATTTTTGTGAACCGCTGCACCGGCAAGCTGCAGAACAGGCCCCCCCTGGAACTTTACCGCGACGGGGTGACCACCTCTTTCGAAGATATCCCCTGCGAATGGGATCACAGCTTTGTTCTGGCCACCCGGGATCTGATCCGCTCGCTGGATAAAGGGGTTCAGCCGAAGCTTTCCGGCGCTGAGGGACGCGCAGTGCTCGAGTTCACCCTGGCCGCTGTAAAAGCCGCCGAAAAAGAGGGGCCGGTAACGCTGGAGGAGCTGCCGGCCGGCGAGGAAGAGAGCCCATGAAAGGTCGGCAGCACCGCTGCGCTGTAACCGGGGGGCTGGAGAATTCGGCCCGCCGCGCCCTGCTGCTGGGCCTGGGGCTGCGCCGCGAAGACCTGGAACGCCCCCTCATCGGGATCGCCAACTCCTGGACCGACATCGTTCCGGGGCACAGCCATCTTGACGAGATCGCCGGTGCCGTGCGCGAGGGGATCTGCTCCGCCGGCGGCACGCCGCGCGAATTTCATACCTGCGCCGTCTGCGACGGCCTGGCCCAGGGGCATGCGGGGATGCGCTATTCGCTGCCCAGCCGCGATCATATCGCCGACACGGTGGAGATCATGGCCCGGGCCCACTGCTTCGACGGCCTGGTCCTGCTCTGCTCCTGCGACAAGATCGTGCCCGGCCAGCTCATGGCCGCCCTCCGCCTCAACCTGCCCTCGATCCTGGTCACGGGCGGAGCCATGCTCCCCGGTGCCTGGCAGGATCACCGCACGCTCACCCTGAGCTCGATGCGCGAGCTTGGCGGAGCGGTCAGGGCGGGCAGGCTGACGCCGGAGGAACTGGAGAGTATTGAAGAGAACGCCATCCCCGGCGCAGGCAGCTGTGCCATGCTCGGCACGGCCAACACGATCTCGCTTCTCGGTGAAGCGATGGGCTTCTCTCTGCCGGGGATGGGCGCAACCCCGGCCGTGGATGCCGCCAAGCTGCGCCTGGCCCGCAGCAGCGGCGAGAGAGCTGTCGCCCTGGTAAAAAGCGATCTGCGCCCGCGCCGCATCGTCACCGCCGGGGCGCTTTCGAACGCCATCGCCGCCGATATGGCCCTGGGCGGCTCCACCAACAGCGTCCTGCACCTGCTGGCCCTGGCCGCCGAGGCGGGGGTGGCCCTTGACCTGGACGATTTTGCGCGCATCTCCCGGCAAACCCCCCACCTCTGCGATCTGCTGCCCGGCGGCAAGTTTCCCCTGGTGGAGTTCTACCGCGAAGGGGGCATGCCCGCCCTGATGAGCGTGCTGGAACCCTTGCTCGACAAGACCGCCCTCACGGTAAGCGGCAAAACTGTGGGCGAGCTCATCGCCGAAGAAAAGAAGAAGGGGCTTGCAGCGCCGGGCCGCGTGATCCGCCCGCTGAACAGCCCCCTGCACCCCACCGGCGGCCTGGCCGTGCTCTACGGCAGCCTCGCACCCGGCGGTGCCGTGGTTAAAACAGCCGCCGTAAAAGAGACAGAGCTGGTCATGCGCGGCCCGGCCCGCACCTTCGACTGCATGGAAGATGCCGCCGGCGCCCTCGAATCCGGCGATATTGCAGAGGGCTCTGTCCTGGTGGTGCGCTACGAAGGCCCTGCCGGCGGGCCGGGGATGCGCGAAATGCATGCGCTCAGCGCCCTGCTCTCGGGCATGGAGAGCCGCTGTGCCATCGTCACGGACGGCCGCTTTTCCGGATCGAGCCGCGATCTTCGCGTCGGCCATGTCTGCCCCGAAGCCGCGGCGGGCGGCCCCATCGCCCTGGTCCGGGAGGGCGATCCTGTGCTAATCGACCTGCCGGCGCGCCGCCTGGAACTGCAGGTGGACCCGGGCGAGCTAGCCCGCCGCAGGGCAGCACCGCCGCAGCGCCTTACCGGCGACGGTTTTCTGGAGCGCTACCGCGACCGGGCCGGGTCGGCCTCGGACGGGGCGGTGCTGTCCCGAAAAAGTGAACGGACGCGGCACCCCGGAAAAGGATAAGAGGGAAAAGGAGAATATACTGTGGACAAGATCATCAGGGTCAATTTAACCGAAGAAAAGATCACTGTAGAACCGGTCCCCGGGGAGCACCGGCTTTCCGGCGGCAGGGGGCTGTCCGCACAGCTGGTTACCGCCGAGGTACCGCCGGAAGCCGACCCCATGGGCCTGAACAACAAGCTCTTTATCGCCCCGGGCTTGTTTGCCGGCACGGCCATGTCTTCCGCCTCCCGCCTCTCCATCGGGGCCAAGAGCCCGCTCACCGGGGGGATCAAGGAATCCAACGCCGGAGGCACGGCGGCGGCCAACCTGGCCCGGCTGGGGATCAAAGCGATTATCGTGGAAGGAGAAACCGGCCCCGGCGAGCTCCGCTGCCTCTACCTGGGCCGGGATAAAGCGGAGCTGCACCCCTTTGCGCGCTCGCGCACGGGCACCTACGAAGCGGCCCGCCTTTTGAGGGAGAAATATAGCGGCAGGGTCTCGCTCATCCTGGTGGGCCCGGCGGGAGAGATGGGGCTGGCCGCTGCCGGCATCGCCGTAACCGATCCCCGGGGCCGGCCCGCCCGCTTCTGCGGCCGCGGCGGCCTGGGCGCGGTAATGGGCGGCAAGGGCCTCAAGGCCGTGGTCGTCGATCCCGAGGGCGCCCCCCGGCCCGGCTACGCCGACCGGGCCGCTTTCCTGGAAACGACGCGGGAGCTGGTGCGGCTGCTCAGGGAAACCCCGCAGACGGGAGAGATCTACCCGCTGTACGGAACCGCGATCATGGTGGAGCAAACCAACGCCATGCATGCCCTGCCCACACGCAACTTCTCCAGCGGCAGCTTTGAAGGGGCGAGCGCCATCGACGGTGAGAGTATGCGCCGCCTTATCGAGCAGCGCGGCGGGGCGGGGAACACCACCCACGCCTGCATGCCCGGCTGCGTGATCAACTGCTCCAACATCTTCCCCGATGCCGCCGGCAAAGAGATCGTCTCTCCGCTGGAGTATGAGACCATCGGCCTTCTGGGCAGCAACTGCGC
>JAAZIE010000208.1 GCA_012510305.1 Bacillota bacterium
GGCCCAGCTGGTGGCAAACAGCTCTCACGTACGTGATCCCCCTGGTGCTGCTCTTTGGGCTCTTCTTTTTCTTTATGCAGCAGACCCAGGGCGGCGGCAGCAGGGTGATGAACTTTGGCAAAAGCCGCGCCCGTCTCCATGAAGGAGACCGGAAAAGGGTTTCTTTTGATGATGTGGCCGGTGCGGATGAGGAGAAAGCCGAGCTGGCCGAAGTGGTCGACTTTTTGAAGGACCCCCGTAAATATATTGAACTGGGTGCGCGTATCCCCAAGGGAGTTCTCCTGGTCGGCCCCCCGGGAACGGGGAAAACGCTGCTGGCACGGGCAGTAGCCGGAGAGGCCGGGGTACCGTTTTTTACCATCAGCGGCTCTGATTTCGTAGAAATGTTTGTCGGCGTGGGGGCCTCGCGGGTGCGCGATCTATTTACCGATGCCAAAAAGAGTTCACCCTGCATCGTCTTTATCGACGAGATCGATGCCGTGGGGCGGCAGCGCGGGGCCGGCCTTGGCGGCGGGCACGATGAGCGTGAGCAAACCTTAAACCAGCTCCTGGTGGAGATGGACGGGTTTGATGTTAATGAAGGAATTATTATCCTGGCGGCAACAAACCGCCCGGATATCCTCGATCCCGCACTGCTGCGCCCGGGGCGCTTTGATCGCGAAGTCGCCGTGGGGGTGCCCGATGTCAAAGGCCGCGAAGAGATTCTCAAGGTGCACACCCGGAACAAGCCGCTCAGCGAGGAGATCAGTTTAAGAGATATCGCCCGGGCCACGCCGGGCTTTACCGGGGCCGACCTGGAAAATGTGGTCAATGAAGCGGCGCTGTTGACCGCGCGCACCGGCGGCAAGAAGTTGGGGAAAGAGGAGATCGAGGAAGCGGTGGAACGGATCATCGCCGGCACCCAGAAAAAAAGCCGCGTAATCAGCGAATTCGAGAAGAAGATTGTCTCTTTTCATGAAGCCGGGCATGCCCTGGTGGGCTACTTGCTGCCGCATACCGACCCGGTGCACAAGGTTTCCATTATCCCGCGCGGACGTGCCGGCGGCTATACGCTCATGTTCCCGGAAGAAGATCGTTACTTTATGACCCGTTCCGAACTTCTCGACCGGGTTACCACCCTGCTCGCCGGGCGGGTGGCGGAGAAGGTGGTTCTCGATGAAATCAGCACCGGTGCGCAAAACGATCTGGAAAGGGCCACCGATATTGTCCGCCAGATGATCATGGAATATGGGATGAGCGATTCCCTGGGGCCGATTACGCTGGGACACAAGCAGAACCAGGTCTTTTTAGGGCGGGACATCGCCCGTGATCGCGACTACAGCGAAGAGATTGCCAAGGCCATCGACTTGGAAATCCGCAAGACCGTGGATCAATGCTATCAAAGGGCGCAGGAGATCCTGGAGGAAAACCGCGACAAGTTAAACCGTATTGCCGAAGCCCTTCTTGAAAAGGAGACTCTTGATGCTGAAGAGATCACCGCCCTGGTGGAGGGGAAAAGCCTCGAAGAGGTGTACGCCGGCCGCCGGGAAAGGGAAAAAGCGGCCCAGGCGCAGGCTGCCGGCGCTGTTCGGCCGAAGCGGCGCGAAGAAAAACCCGCTTCCGGAAAGGCCGAGGCCCAGCCCTGCACCTCTTTCCAGCAGGGCGATCATCTGGAGGAGCCATCCAAAGATCCCACCGCTTGAAAATAGGGCTGCTTCGGCAGCCCTTTTTTTATAGAGATGAAAGGCGGTGCTAAAAATAACCGGAACAACCGGGGGAATTACAGATATTGAAGGGGTTAAGGTAGGGCATTACACCGATCTTGATGCCGCTACCGGTGTGACCGTGATTCTGGTTGAGGAAGGGGCCCGCGCGGCGGTAAAGGTGCGCGGTTCGGCCCCCGGAACCAGGGAGACGGACCTGTTACAGCCTTCCCGGCTCGTGGAAGAGGTGCAGGCTCTTGTGCTGGCCGGGGGCAGCGCCTTCGGTCTTGACGCCGCCGGAGGGGTGATGCGGTACCTGGAAGAGCGGGGGCGGGGTTTTCCCGTAGGCCCGCTTTCTATACCCATCGTCCCGGCGGCGATTATTTTTGATTTGCTCATCGGCAAATCCACGATCCGGCCGGATGCGAGCATGGGTTACCGGGCCTGCCTCGATGCTGCCGCGGGTCCGGTGGTGGAGGGCTCCGTGGGGGCGGGCACCGGAGCC
>JAAZIE010000209.1 GCA_012510305.1 Bacillota bacterium
AGATATATCTTATAACGATAATCTTCGCTCTTCGTGCCGGCCAACGGCTGCCCCCGTGCCGGCTCTGGCCCTCCGCTTCTGCACAGGGAGTAACCGGCGCGCTGTAAAAAGGCTGCATTAGGATGATTGTTGTTTCAACCCCTCCCCGCCTCCGGGAAAAACGCGGTCATCCGGCCGGCCGGGTACAAGGTCAGCGTTACCTCCCGGGGAGTTTCAGGGGAAAAGATAACTAAAGCATGACTATTTTTTAATTATTTGGTATACTTGAATTAAAGAAATTTCAAGCAACCAATACTTTTTCCCTAAAATATCCATTGTTAGCTGGCCAAAATCAGGATCATGGAGGAGGACTAATATGATCGGCGGTTACATGGGAAAGGTGTTGCAGGTAGATTTAAGCACAGGTAAAATAGAGAGCTATGCTCTGCCCGAACGCATGCTGGAGCTTTATGTGGGTAACAAGGGGCTGGGAGCACGGTTACTCTATGACTTACTGCCCCCCATGACTGACCCGCTAAGCGAAAAGAATGTTTTCATCGTGACCACTGCACCGCTGACCGGGGCCGGCGCCCCCAGCAGCAACCGCTTCAATATTACCACCAAGTCACCGCTGACCGGCACAATCGTCAATTCAAACTGCGGCGGTAATTTTGGAGTCTTTCTGAAAAGGGCCGGTTACGACGCTTTGATCATCACCGGAAAAGCCGGCCGGCCGGTATATTTAAAAATCGATGAAGAGGCTGTCTCCATCGAAGATGCCGGCGAGCTGTGGGGACTGGACACTGAAAAGACACAGGATAAACTGCCTGCCAAAACAGGTAAAATCGTGATCGGCCCCGCCGGTGAAAACCTGGTCAAGTACGCTGCCGTATTCTCGCAGGACCGCGCCGCCGGACGGGGCGGAGTGGGCACGGTCATGGGCAGCAAAAACCTCAAGGCGGTGGTGGCCGGAGGAAAACAGAGAGTCCGCGTAGCCCGCGAAGAGAAATTCAGGAAAGCCGTCAAAGGATGGCGCGAACTTTCACGGGAGCATCCCGCTACCGGAGAAGAGCTGCCCCGCTACGGCACCGCAATATTTGTGAACAAGTGCGACGCCACTTTCACCCTGCCGACAAAAAATTTCCTTCTTGGAACCTATGAGCACGCCGATGATGTCAGCGGCGAAACGCTGGCTGAAAAGCACCTCATCAAGAACATCGGCTGTTACGGGTGCCCTGTCGCCTGCGGCAGGCAGGTTCAGCTGGGCGGACAGAACATCAAGGGCCCTGAATATGAAACCCTGGGCCTCCTTGGCCCGAATCTCTTGAACAACGACTTAAAAGCGATCATCGAGCTGAACTACCAGGCTGATCTGCTGGGCATGGATACCATATCCCTGGGGAATACGCTCGGTTTTGTGATGGAGGCAAAAGAAAAAGGGCTGATCAAAACAGATCTATCCTTTGGGAATTTGGACCGCCTCAGCAAAATGATCGATGATATCGCTTACCGGCGCGGCCTCGGCGATGACCTCGCCGAAGGGGTGCGCTCCCTCTCCCAAAAATACGGGGGCGAAGAATTTGCCATTCACGTTAAAGGTCTTGAGATCGCTTCTTATGAACCGCGCGGTGCGGTGGCCCAGGGGCTCGGGTATGCCATCGGCAGCCGGGGCGGCTGCCATATCGCCGCCGGTTATCCCATCTACCTGGAAGCGAACGGCCCCATCACGGTGAATCCCCTGGCCACTACCGGCAAGCCGGGACTGGTCGTGCTTAACCAGACCACCATGGAGGCGGTGAGCACGATGGGCTGCTGCATCTTTTCAGTCTACATGTTTCTCCCCAAGGTGCTTTTGGAATTGAACGCCCGCTCACGCCTTGTTTCAAAGATAGTTCGCAGCACCTTGCTCTACGGCGGCAACCTTGTCGGCAGGGCGATCTCCTGGCCGGCCTGGACCCTGCCGGTGCCGGCGCCCTTCTTCATGCTTCCCCAGGTGCAAACGCACATGCATTGCACCGGTAAACGCTATACCCTGGGCAAGCTGATGGAGCTGGGCAAACGGGTGGTGAGCATGGACCGGCTCTTCAACATGCGCGAAGGGCTCACCGGCGCCGACGACACCCTGCCAAAAAGGCTGACCGATGATCTGCAGCGCCGGGAGGAACCCGGGTCGAAGGTGCCTCTGGCCAAAATGCTGCCGAAATATTACAGCTTCAGAGGATGGAGCTCGGACGGGGTTCCCCGGAAAAAAACATTGAAGTCCCTGCAGATCGAAGAGGGCGCCATGCCGCCCCAGGCTGCCTCAGAGGCCACGGTCACGGCCTGACGGCACTGCGGGCAACTGGAAAAAGCGGGGATGTCAAGATCATGGTTGAAGTAAGGCTGTTCGCCTCGCTGCGTACCGCCGCCGGTGAAAAGAGCTTCTTCACCGGCGCGGTTACGGTGAGGGAACTTTTGCAGGAAGCCGCCGGCCGCTACGGCGATGAGTTTGCCGAGCGTTTGAAGATCGCCACCGTCCTGGTAAACGGTAAAAATATTGCCCACCTGAAATGGAAAAAGACCAGGTTAAAGGACGGCGACGTGGTCTCGCTCTTCCCTCCCCTGGCCGGCGGTTAGCTCCCCCGCCTCTTCTGGAAAATCAGAAGATACTCGTGAACCTTGTTTACCCGAAAAACGTACGGATAGCCCAGGGGCCTTAACCGGTTGTACTCTTTTCTCCGATCCCAGATAATAATATCGTCCAGGGTATAGCCCCGCCTGACCAGCTCGCTGGAGAGGTCCACGTGCAAAGGGTAAAAATGAGCTCTTTTTCTTAAGTCCATAACGTTCACTACCGCATAACCGTTTAAGGCCATAACCTCATAAACCGACTCAAAGATCTCCCCCAGCACGTTGATAAATTCTTCGTAATCTGCGATACGGCTTAAATCTCTTTCGGCATCGCCGTAATGGCGGGTCTCCTTGAAGTCAGCGGTTCGTTTTTCACTCAAGATATTCCAGTACGGCGGCGAGGTCACGCAGAGGCGAACCGTGTTTTCCGGAACATGCTGTTTCACCTCCCGGGCATCAGCGCGCACCAGAACCGGTTCGTGAAGGGCGTAGTCACCTGCTTTCTCTTTTTGCCGGGCCAGCCGTTCCCGGGCAAGCCCGGTAAAATCCGCCGACAGCTCCAGCCCCAGGGAGCGCCGGCCCAGGCTGCGGGCGGCCAGGAGTGTGCTCCCCGAACCGGCAAAGGGATCCAGAACCAGGTCGCCCTTGTTCGTAAAAGCCTCAACAAGCCGTCCCGCCAGGCTCTGGGGAAAAAGCGCCGGGTGCTTGAGCGATCTTTCCTCTTTGTCTTTTTCAATATCGCTCCACACGCTGATGGAATACCTGGTCCAGGTTTTACCGTCAAGCTCACTCTTTTTTCTGGCTTTGCTCATCCT
>JAAZIE010000210.1 GCA_012510305.1 Bacillota bacterium
ATCTCTGCCTTATGCGCGAGCAGCTTCCGGGTGCGCCGGGGATCGTGGTTAAAACGATTGCCGGGATCATAGGGGCTGATATGCATGTTAAACAGGTACAGCTCGCCCCCCTCAACCCGGGCGTAACTGTCCCTGAGATTCACTTTTGCACCGCGCACAGACTTCACTTCGGTGCCTTTAAGCACAATACCAACCTCGTAAGTCTCATCGATATGGTAATCGTGGTATGCCTTGCGGTTGCGGCTAATTGGTTTTAACTTTTCCATATCACCCGGTTCCCCTCAACAGTAATCGGCTGCAAATAACCCGAAGTCTCCGGGCTAAAGAGCTGTTCGGCTTATTCATATCGCCTCTGTACCGATCATAGCACCGCGTAAACCGCAGCGTCAAGAAAAAAGAAACAACTGAATGCGCCAAATTAATTGAAATTGGCCCAATTACCATAAATGTGTTATAAATAATATGCTAAACTGACAATTCTCTCATATAGAAAGGATGATTTTACATTTCTATCACATTATCTACCCTGGCGCTGGGCCAGCTGCTGCTGCTGGGATGGGGTCTGGGAAGGGGCCGGCAGATTGTTTCCGATGACCCCAAGCAGATCCGCCTCCCCTTACCGGCCAGGGTGGCTCTCAGCCTGTCCCTTGTTTTAACAGCTGTTTTGGTTTCCCTGTCGCTGCGCAATACCGCCGGCTACCTGTTACTTTTGGGCATGATCTTTTCTTTTTTCGGTGACCTGTTCAACGCCGGGGTGATCCCCCTGAAAAACCCGCGTATCGGCGGAATCGCCGCCTTCGCACCAACCCAATGTCTCTATATCGCCGCTATTTACACCGCGCTCGGCGGCGGCCCGGCCCCGTCTTCATGGATCATCCCCGCAGTGGTCTTAACAGCCACCATCATTTGCTGGAGACTATTCATTTACAACCGGGAGAAACACCCCGCCCTTAACTGCGGCTCGCTGTTCTATTCTTTACTTCTTGGAACCACGCTCGGCTTTGGCCTCATCGCCGGTTTGCAGTTGGGCGGATGGTGGTGGGTAATCACGCTTGGGGCTTTGCTTTTTCTCGCCTCGGATACCATTATCGGGATCACGGATTTTGGCGGGATGGCGATGAAAAGACCCCATCTTTGGATCTGGCTCACCTATATCCCCGCCCAAATGGGTATTTTGTACGGCGCCTGGCTGGGTTTTACCTTGTAAGGCCCGCCGGGACCGGTTATATAAAAACGCTGCAAATAAAAGGCACCTATGCTTGACCGCAGCGTGCCTGAAAGCTATAATAAGCGCAAAGGGGAGTAACTGGCAGGGGCGCCCTGTTCGATGGATCAACAGCCCGGTAGCGATACCTGGTCCATCACTTGCGTACATCGCAAGCAGAGAGACCTTTAACATGAGCCCATGTTAAAGGTTTTTTCTTGTTCAAGGTGGTAATACTCGATGAAGAAGGAGACAATCCATGGAAACTGGATGGCACACCTTCAGCGCCGAAAAAACATCCGAAGCGCTGGAGTCTAATCGCAAACGGGGTTTGAGTCAGGTTGAGGTGGAACAAAGAAGAAAAGAGCACGGCTTCAATGAGCTGGAGGAGCAAAAAGGAGTTACCGTTTGGGGCTTGTTTCTTGATCAGTTCAAGGAATTCCTGGTTATTCTGCTGATTGTAGCGGGGACGGTTTCACTGGTTATCGGCGAGACAACCGACGCCGCCGTTATTCTGGCCATAGTCCTGCTGAACTCCCTTTTGGGGGTCACCCAGGAATACAGGGCCGAAAAATCACTTCTCGCCTTGAAAACCCTGAGCGCACCTTCCGCAAAGGTAGTGCGGGAGGGCGCTGTTTTTGAAATCCCGGTCCGCGAACTGGTGCCGGGCGATCTGATCCTGATCGAGGCCGGCGATTACGTTCCGGCAGACGCTCGCCTGGTCGAAACTGCCTCCCTTTCCGTTGACCAGTCGGCCCTGACCGGCGAGTCGGTCCCGGTGGATAAAAATAACATCCCAGCCGTGGAAACGCTTCCGCCTGCTGAACAGGAAAACATGGTTCACATGGGCACGATCATCACCGCCGGGCGGGGCCGCGCCCTGGTCACCGCCACGGGGATGAAGACAGAGATCGGCCATATCGCCGGGATGATCCAGGCTGCCCCGCCGGAGAAAACACCGCTGCAGATAAAACTGGACC
>JAAZIE010000211.1 GCA_012510305.1 Bacillota bacterium
AACCGTCACCAGGTAAGCGGTGCCCAGTGCGTCAATTTTTTTTGACCGGGGGGCGTCCCCGTACCCCGCCCTGCTGTTAAGCCAGGCCAGCAGGGCGTTGCCCGCCCAGGTAATCAGCAGCACCGCACCGAAGAAATGATGCAGCACCGGAAGAAGCGGCCCGGTGAGAAAGATGGCGCCTGCGATAATTGAGGCCGTATTGAGCAGAACCAGGGCGACAGCGAGCAAACGCAGCGGTCTCCGGGGTCTTCTGGATCCGGCAGCAGAAATAGCCAACTTAATCCACCTCCGTTAAATTAAACCCGGGGGCTTGCCTGAGTGAAAGTCCGGTGAACATTGCAAATTTATCTTTTTACTCTTCGCGGCAAAATAAAGCATCCCTTCTTTTCTTTCGCCTAACCGGATTCAGGGAAAATAAGCCCAAACCGCCGGAAAGAAAAGTGCTGAAAATATGCTTTTCTGCCAAAGAAAGGTCCGGACCGGTTAACTTCAAGATCATCAGCGGACTCCCCGCAGAGGCCGCCTTCCCACCGCCAACCTTGAGGATACTCTCCAGTTATGGTACTATAAAAATGATTTAAAATATTTCGAAAAGGGGACGGTTAAAGATGGCCATGGTAACCTCAGATCAGTACAGGGAGCGGCTGTACCGGATGGAAAAAAATGTGTACATGGGCGGGGAGTTGGTCGGCCGGGATGACCCCCGCTTCAAGCCGGGCATTGATCTCATTGCCTATACCTTCGATGCGGTCAAAGACGCTGCAATGAAAGATACCATCACCGCCCGGTCGCACCTGACCGGTGAGCAGGTCCACCGGCTCAACCATATTCACCAGGGATCCGATGATCTTTTAAACAAGCAAAAGTGCACCCGCTTGCTCTGCCAGCAGGCAGGGGGATGCATCATGCGCTGCATGGGCATAGATGCGCTCAACGCAATCTCAGTGGTGAGCAAAAACTGTGATGATGCTTTTGGGACAGAGTATTACCCCCGTTTTGTTGAATTCATGAAATATTTTCAGAAAAACGACCTGGTGGGCAACTGTGCCCAGTCCGATATCAAGGGGGACCGCTCCAAGCGACCTTTCGAGCAAAGCGACCCCGACCTTTACCTGCGGGTCATCGAAAAGAAAAAGGACGGCATCGTTGTGCGGGGCTGCAAGGCGCACAATTCCAACGCGCCCTTTTCCGACGAGATCGTCGTTGTGCCCACCCGCCTGATGACCGACGAAGATGCCGATTGGTCCGTCGCCTTCTCCATTCCGGCGGATACCCCGGGGATCAAGCAGGTGGTCCGCATTACCACCCCGCGCCCGCGAAAGCATATCCATACCCACCATTTCTACGGAATTGCCGACTCTACCACCTTTTTTGACGATGTCTTCGTCCCCTGGGAGCGGGTCTTCCTCTGCGGCGAAACCTATTTCGCCAGCATGCTGGCCATGCTTTTCGCCACCTTTCACCGTCACAGCTACACCGGCTGCAAGCCCGCCATTACCGACCTCATCCTGGGCGCTTCCGCCCTGGTAGCCGATTACAACGGGGTGGGCGACGCCTCCCACGTAAAAGATAAGCTTTCCGATCTCATCGCCGTGGCCGAGCTGGTCTACGCGGCAGGAATCGCCGCTTCGGTAAAATCGACGGAGAGCGCCTCAGGGACCCATATCCCCGACATCGTCTACACCAACGTGGGCCGTTACCACGCCGGGGTCAGCCTTTACCACGAATTTGAAACTCTGGCCGACCTGGCCGGGGGGCTGCCGGCGACCTTGCCGCTGGAAGAAGACTTTTTTAGCCCTGAAACGCAGCCCCTGCTGGATAAATATATGATGCGCCGGGACGGAGTCTCCGCAGAAAATCAGCACCGCCTATTCCGGAGCATCTCCGACATGATCTGCTCTTCCTTCGGAGGGCTGGCCCTCATCGGCGGCCTCCACGGCGGCGGTTCGCCGATCATGGAAAAGATCGCCATCCGCAACCAGTACGACATCGACTCCCGCAAGCGGCTGGTGAAAATGCACTGCGGGATCAAGGACTGAGCGCTCAGGGTGACCGGTATAGAAGGCTAGGGTGACGGAAAGAGGGCCGGGTCACCCTTTTCGGAATGCTGAGGGCGCAGCCCGAAGGAACTCACGCGTTGAGGCGAAGGCTTCGTTAAAAACGCCAGGCGGTCGTTCTGTCCGAAGCCGGGCCGGTTGAGACTCTTCGCTCCGCTCAGAGTGACATTTTTGGGGGCTTTGGGCTTCATTTTCGGTCATCCTGAGGGCGCAACCCGAAGGAACTCACGCATTAAGTCGAGCCCTCCATCAAAAACGCCGGGCGTTCCCACAGCCCGCACCGGACCCCGCGGTGGCAGACAGACGAAAAAGGTGACAGGAGGTACGTCCCCCTGTCACCCATTTTCGGGGTAGCAGGCCAGCGCTGTTGCTCTGATCGCCTCGACTATGTCCCTGTCGCGGCTGTAGCCCAGCCCGGCGTAGTCCAGCTCTTTTTTGACCCGGGCCACCAGCCCGGGATCGTAGAAAAGGTCGCGCGACTGGATCTGGGTCATGAGCCTGGCGAAATGAAGCCCGCCTTCCCGGCCCCGCCTCTTGTAGCTTAACTGCAAGGCCAGGCCGCCGAGATAAGCGATCCAGGCAGGCACGGTGATGACCTTCTTTTTGCGGCCAATGCTCTCGTACATAATCCGGATCATCTCTTTGTACTTCATGTTATGAACGCCGATGGGATACCTGCAGCCGTGCTCTCCGTTAACTGAAGCCGCCACCACCGCTTCTCCCACCCCGCGGACATGGATCATCACCGTTCCCCCGCCGGGGAAGAAGACCGCAGCCATTTTGTCGAAACGGTCAAGAAAGACCTCTTTCCAGAGAGGTATGCGCCCGGGCATGCAGCCGAAGATGTAGGGCAGCTCCAGGATCATCACGTCCATGACCCCTTTTTCGCCCAGATCGATGCAGGCCTGGGCCTGCTCCACCCTGGCCCGGATATAGGGGTGACTGCGTGAAAGCAGGCCGTCATAAGGAGGCCGGCGGTCAAAGAAAGCAAAATAGGAGTTCATGATCACCACTCGCCTGACCCCCGCTCTTCTGGCTGCCCGAACCGCCTTGCTGCACTGCACGACCAGCCGGTCATGGAAAAAATCATAAGAAGGGGCCGGGGGGACAACCCGATCATCCGGGCCCACGCCGTAGACCATGGCTTCATGACCTGTCAGGGCTTCAGCGATCTTTTCTTCAGAAACCTCAAAGATATCCAGGTTTTCACTGACGATATTGATCTCCCGGGGAAACCAGTCTCCCAGCTCCACATCGGGGACGGAGGCGGAGCTAACCGCAATCCCTTTTTTTAGAAATTCCAGAGCCGAATGGTAACCCAGAAAACCGGT
>JAAZIE010000212.1 GCA_012510305.1 Bacillota bacterium
CCACCGAGGGGGAGAGATCGTCGATGGGAAAGTGATTGCGGCTGCCTTCAACATGCAGATCCCTGATCCCGTAGCGTTTGACCAGACGCTGCAGTTCGCAGTTGAGATTGCGCTCACAGGTGAGGCATTCGAAGGGGTGATCGGAGAGCAGCAGCTCGATCATCTCCTTGCGTGCCTCGAGCACCTCCGGGGTATGCGTATAGACACGCATCCCTGCGCTGGCCGGGAGTACGCAGGAGCAATCCATAGTCGGCCTTCCCTCCACCTGCACCAGACAGACACGGCAGGCGGCGGGAGCATTGAGGTCTTTCAGGTAACAGAGCGTGGGGATATCGATCCCCGCCTGGCGGGAGGCTTCGAGAACCGTAGTTCCCTCCTCCACTTCCATCTCCCGGTCGTCAATCCACAGCTTTAGCTTCGTCACGGGCTCCCTCCTCCGGGCGATTCTGCGGCCCGCTCAAATTGCGGCAGGCTCCGGCGGGGCAGCAGCGCTCCCTGATATGAGCGAGGTACTCGTTGCGGAAGAGGTGCAGAGTGCTGAGCAGGGGGTTCGGGGCGGTGCGGCCGAGGCCGCAAAGAGAGCTGTTTTTCATCAGCAAAGCCAGCTGCTCGAGGATCTCCAGATCTCTTTCCTCTCCCCTCCCCTCCGTGATCTTCTGCAGCAGCTCCAACATCCGCTTGCTGCCGATGCGGCAGGGAGTGCATTTGCCGCAGGATTCGTCCTGGTTGAAATCGAGATAGAAACGGGCCAGGTCGACCATGCAGCTCTCTTCATCCATCACGATGAGCCCTCCGGAGCCGATGATGGAGCCGGCCTGGCGAAGATTGTCGTAATCCATGGGCCGGTCGAGCGACTCCACGCCCAGGCACCCTCCCGAGGGGCCGCCGGTCTGGGCAGCTTTAAACTTTTTGTTTCCGGGGATGCCGCCGCCAATATCGAAGATAATCTGGCGCAGAGTCGTTCCCAGAGGCACCTCGACAAGGCCGGTATGTCTGACCTTGCCGGCCAGAGCAAAGACCTTTGTGCCCGGGCTCCCGGCAGGCCCCAGCTCGGTGAAGCGTCCGGCTCCATGCAGGATGATCAGGGGGATGTTGGCCAGCGTTTCCACATTGTTGATCAGGGTCGGTTTGCCCCAGAGCCCCTTTTGCGCTGGATAGGGCGGCCGCGGTTCGGGATCGCCGCGGGTTCCGTGCAGAGATGAGATCAGGGCGGTCTCTTCGCCGCAAACAAAAGCTCCGGCGCCGGTGCGGATCTCCAGGTGAAAGGAGAATCCCTGCTCAAGAATGTAGTTTCCCAGCAGTTTTTTCCGGCGGGCCTGAGCGATGGCCTCCCGGCAGCGGTGCACCGCCATGGGGTACTCGGCGCGAACGTAGATGTAGCCTCGGGCCGCCCCGGTGGCGTAGCCGGCGATGATCATTCCTTCGATGACGCTGTGCGGGTCCCCCTCAAGGATATTGCGATCCATAAAGGCGCCGGGATCCCCTTCGTCGGCGTTACAGATGACAAACTTTTCATCACTTTGGGCTCTCCGGACCAGTTCCCACTTGCGCCCCGTGGGGAAGCCGCCCCCGCCGCGGCCGCGCAACCCGGAACTTTTTACCTCTGCCACCACCTCTTCCGGGGTCATCTCCGCCAGGGCCCGGGCCAGAGCGGCGTAGCCGCGATACTTTAAACAATCGTCGATATGGGCCGAGATGACCCCGCAATTGCGCAGAACCAGCCTGGTCTGCCCCCGGTAAAAGGGCATCGACTCGCGCTGGCGGATAATCTCATCGCTTTGCGGATCGCGGTGCAGCAGCGCTTCGACAATCTGCCCGGCGAGGAGATGTTCCCGGACGATGGTGCGGGCGTCTTCGGGGGTCAGCTTTTGATAGATGATCCCTTCGGGATAAACGATGATCGAAGGGCCGAGACTGCAATCGCCGATACAGCCGACAATCTCCACGGGGATCTCCGAGGCGAGCCCGTTTTTTTGC
>JAAZIE010000213.1 GCA_012510305.1 Bacillota bacterium
CCCCTCGCCCTGGATCGGCTCTACAAGAAAAGCGGCGTAGGCCTGCGGAGCGGCGGCCAGTGTATTCTTTAGGGCCTCCAGGTCTCCGTACGGAACAAAGCTAAACCCCTCCAGCGGGGCTCCGAAAGAGCGATGGTAGTCGGGGTTGCCGGTAGCGGATAGAGCGCCCAGGGTCTTGCCGTGAAAGCTGTTTTCAGCCGCCAAGATCCCTTTTCGCCCCGTCACCGAGCGGCTCAGTTTCAGCGCCGCCTCCACCGCCTCGGCACCGCTGTTGGCAAAAGTAACGTAGCGCAAGCCGGGCGGCGCGAGCTCCACCAGCCGCCGGGCCAGCTCACCGGCGGCGTCGAGGTATGAAGGCTGCACGAAGTTGGGCTCTCCCGTACTCTGCAAGCCGGTCACAGCTTCCCAGATCGCTGCGGGGTTATGCCCGAAGGGCAGCGCCCCGTAGGCGGCGATGCAGTCGAGGTAACGGTTGCCGGTCCGGTCGTAAAGGTGGCAGCCCTCTCCCCGGACAAATGTTTTATCCATGGCCATGCTCTGCAGCAGTTCCCCCAAGGGGGGATTGAGATATTCAGCAAATGAATGCATACTCTTCCTCCCGGCTTTCTGTGCACACTACTGTGCACATTTTTTTATATTGTAATGGATTCTTTTCCAGAGAGCAAGTACTTTTTACCGGCATGGAATCTCTTGACACCTCAAGGGTCAGCCGGTGTGGCGCGGCAGCGGGCAAACACATCCCCCGCAGATCCACTATGGGGAATCCGTGAACTTACTTTTTCTTTGAAACAACAGGAATATTAATGCGGGACGTTGAATATAACTTTAGATCATTGAAGGAGGTACGAGATGGATCCTGAAGAGAGCGCGCAGGAACCGGAACTAGAGGAAAAGCAGGATCAGAAAGATGCTCCGGTGATGGTCTGCCGCACCGATTATACCGCGCTTGATGAAAATGATGTCGAAATCAGCGGCGGAGAGGCTTCGCTGGAGCTGTGGAAAGAAGAGCTCGTCTTGCTGCCGCTGGACGGTTTTACGCACACCATGACTTACCGGGAAATCGTGCAGATCAGCGCCGGTGATTACCGGGCAACCCTGATTCCAGCCTCCGGTGAAAAGATTATTCTGTTCCATCTCGGCTATAATTTTGAGGACTTTTTACGCGATCTTTACCGGCTGCGCAGCGAAGTGATCCTGAAAGATATGCTCATGCAGGAGAAGGTTAGCAAGGCAGGCCTGCGGGGCGAGTACAGCTACGTTGATCAGCATGGAGACAACCGGCAAAGCGGTCCGTGCGAACCGAGGATCTACGAAACCGGCCTGGTGATCATTCCGCAGACAGATGATCCCCACCGCATCCCTTTCTCGGATATAGAAACCGTTACCGCCGAAGATTATGCCCTAACTCTGACCACATCCGCAGATGAATTATTTACTTTCTCCATGATGGGCCCCCACCTGGATCCATTCAAAAGAGCTCTTGCCGCCGCCGTAAACAGGCTGAACCTGGAAACAGCACACACCCTGCGCGAACTGCTTCCCACAATGGAGGGGTCCACTGTCAGAAAAGCCGCCCTGCTGCTCCGGGACGGCAAGGCCGCGGCGCGCAGCGAGGTTGAAGCGATCTCCCCTCTCCTGTGGAGGGAGCTGGAGAAAAATATCGAACTTTCACCGGTGAAAGAGTCATACAATTATCTCAAGACAATCGCGCAGCAAGAGAGAATCTGCGTCGGGATCAAAAAAGGGCTGCTCGGCGACCTGAGCGGACTCTATTTCTGGTTCCTGATCCCCATTTACAGCACCGAACCGGACCGGATCGGCAATGCCGTGGCCATGGAATCCTTCTCCACCGGCGAGAGCAGCGGACGGGCCACCTATTTCTTCAGGTTGAGCAGCCGGCGCGACTACCGGCGCTGCCGCGACCTCTCCACGCTGCACCGCGAAGCGGAAATACTGCAAAGAGAGATCAATCGCGCCATGCTGGCCATAAACTTCCGGCGCGAGCCGGTATACCTTACCGATGAAAAACTACGGGAGCCGCGCTACCTGAAATACCTTTACGCAGTGAACAAACTCCCTGCCCTTCGGGAGCTGCGCACCCGCTTTATCGGCCGGGTAAGCCACTCTTCACCGGAGCAATGGCAGGAGGATGTGACCAATTTGCTGAGCTTCAATGTCAGCGCGGAAAACGATGACGAGGTCTGGAGCAAGGGCCGGAGCTAAGCCGCCTGAATTGAAACTTTTAAATAATCACAAGGAGGTGATCGATTGCCGGGTTACATGCATCCCTGCCGCTATTGCGACCGCTTGATACCGCCTGACTCAAACAACTGCCCCCTTTGCGGCAAGGTCAATCCGCTGAGCCTGCGCTGTCCGAAATGCAGAAATCCGATTAAAAAAAGATATATCAACTGCAACAGCTGCGGGCTGGAGCTGAAGATCCTCTGCCCGGGCTGCGGGGAAACCACTTTTTTCGGTGATTACTGCGAGCACTGTGACCGCCGCCTCACGGTTGTCTGCCCCCACCAGAAATGCCGGAAAGAGCAGCCGCCGGTGGGCGACAGCTGTATTTACTGTGGTAAGCCTTTGGGATAACCTTATGAAAGTGAGGTATGAAGATGACACTTCAACCGTTTACCGACAATTTTAAAGACAACAGCACCGACGCCGGATTCCAGTTTACTTTTTACTGCGACCTCTGCCAGGAGGGTTACAAGACCAGGTTCATCGAATCCAAGACCTACAAGAAAGGGCGCCTTTTTCGCAACATCGGCGGCGTCATCGGCACGGTCGGCCATCTTGCCGGCAAGTACAACCTGGGTTACGGTGCGGCGCGGGGCACTGATGTTTTAGGCGAGCGTTTCCAGGGCATGACCCCCGAATGGCAAAAGGAGCACGAAGCTGCCTTCGCCACAGCCCAGAACGAGGCCAAAGGCCATTTCCACCGCTGTCCGAAATGCCGGAAATGGCTCTGCGAGAACGACTGGAACGAGCAGGAAGGCCTCTGCGTAGAATGCGCCCCGCGAATGAATATCGAGATCGCCTCGGCGCGGGCGAAAAAGATGGTCGAGGATATCGAAGGTAAGGCTTCGCAGACGCAGGTTTTCCACGGCGAAATCGAGAGCAAGCAGACGCTCTGCCCGCAGTGCGGCAAGCCGGCGGGTGAGGGCAAGTTCTGCAACAACTGCGGCGCCTCGCTGACAATGCTGAAGTGCGAACGCTGCGGCACACAAAGCCCGGACGGAACCCGCTTTTGCGGGGAATGCGGTAACCGGCTGGATTAAACAGAGGTTAAAGGCCGGAAATCAGAAGTCGGAGAGCTGACCCTGGTAGCGACAGCAAATACAAGGGTGATCCTTTGTGCTCTCAAGAAGTTTGCAGAGCAAAGTAGCGAGATATGTTCTATTACCGCTCCTGGCGCTGCTCCTGCCGGCTACAGTGGCCCTTGTCGGCTATTTTCCCCGGCAGCCGCCTCACCGCCCGAGAAACAGCTATCGCCGACCCAAGTGGTCAACTGGGATCAGCGTGGTGCGGGCAAATCCTACGCGGCGGGACCTGATCCGAATACGCTCACCATGGAACAAATCCTCGCGGACACCCTGTAGCCGACCGCTCTGCTGCGAAAAGGTGAAAAACTGCCACGCCGCGCTGGAAACGCCGTACAAAGAGATCGCCTGGTTCGAGCGGTCAGCCCACAGCCCCAGCGACGAACAGCCCGATAACTTTACCGCTGCCCTCGCCCGGATCAAGTCCGAAACCCTCCCCTGAATCGCAGGGTGAGAGTCAAAGTCACCGTCCCCTTGACTTATTGGGGGAGGATCAGGGAAAGGGCGTGTTTTTCGGGGGC
>JAAZIE010000214.1 GCA_012510305.1 Bacillota bacterium
CCAGCGCATAGTGCTCCTGAAGATGTCCGGTTGGGAACCGCAGCGGGTAGATATCGGCACATTTAACGGTATCCGCTTTTTGAACACGGTCGGGTTTGGTTTCGACGCCGTGCTTACTCAGTTTGTCAAGGCGGAAAACCAGAAGCTGCCCGGTTACAGCGCCTACGTGGCCGGGTTTCTCAAGGAACTGCCCCGGTTCAAGAGCTTTTCAACGGTGGCAACCATTGACAACCGTAAAAGAGTTGAAGAAGAAAACACCTTTATCGCCCTGGTGGCCAACGGCGGTTATTATGGCGGTCAGCTCCGTATCGTTCCGCACGCCGATGTCACCGATGGAGAGCTGGACCTGCTTTTGGTACAGCGCATGAACTGCCCGGAAACATCGATAGTCGCGATTAGGGCCTTTTTCAGAAGCCACCTCAGCCATAGGGCCTTCTTTACCGCTCCCTGCCGTGAGGTGACCATCAGCGCCGGTGATGACATTCCCGTGCAGATTGACGGTGAACTGCTGGGCTCGCTTCCGGCAAAGGTGACCGTTCAGCCGGGCGCCCTCTCGATCCTGGCTCCTTCTATCTCATAGCCGGTCAAACGTTACAATATCCAGCGTCCTTTCAAATTTTGGGAGGTCTCCCGGAGGGCCTCCCTGGTTTTATATAAACACACCGCTTATTTTATTACTTGATCTGCTTCCGGAGGGAAGGTATAATAGCGGTGCATTAAAAATACGTGCGAGCGTGGCGGAAAGGCAGACGCGCCAGGTTCAGGACCTGGTGGGTGTATACCCGTGGAGGTTCAACTCCTCTCGCTCGCACCACCAAAATTTGTTTGGGCTCCGTAAACAGCGATCTGTTTACGGAGCTTTTTTTTAAGGTGCTGCTTTTACTTCTGCCTGCTTTATAAACGAGCCGGCCGGAGCGCAGCGTTTTTTGCTTCACCGTTCGCAATATTAAGCATAGGATAAAGCGATGGACTGGATTGCAGCTTATAGTATGCAAACTGGTTTGGCTTCGGTTTTTAAAATCTGTCCAGAGGGGGTGAAAAAAATAAGCGGCCTTACTTTTACGTCGGAGTCCGTTTTAGGAGGCAGCTCCGCTGAAACCGGCACTGTATCTTTGTCGGTAACGGGAGATCCCTTGGTGGTCTTTAACTGGAGTCCGGGTGACAGCGACGATACCACACTCACCGTCACCAATGACGGCTCTGTTGATCTGCTCTATTCTCTTTCGGCAGATTGGGAGAAAGAGGGCACCACCACCAACGCCCGGATGGCCACCATCCTGGCCAACCGGCTGTTGGTAACGGCTACCGCTGATCCTGGAGAAACAGGGGAGACTAAGCTGTACGAGGGCCCCCTGGCCGGTCTGCTAGACCAGCCCTCAACCGGCCGTGCCCTGGCCGTGACAAACGGCAGTGAGGATGTCCTGGTTGAGCTGGAGCTGCCTGAAGATGCCACCAATATTGTTCAAGGCCTGAGCATAGCAATTGATTTTATTTTTGTGGCGGAAGGATAGTAAGAAGGCAAGAAATCCTGGATATCGGGAACCCTTTTAAACGGGGGTTCCTTTTTTATGATTTTGTAGCGGCAACCCCGGGCCGGCGCCGCCCCGGCCCCTGTTTTGAGGCGATGGCGAGTAATGACATTTTAACTTGACAACTCAATAGTAACTGTTGTAGTATTGTAGTCAATACAACATGGTAATGATTATAGTTCCGGTGGATTGAAGAAAAGAAGGTGGCCGGCATTAAACAGACAATCGAAATGCTTCGTTCCAAGAATATTCGTCCTTCCATGGCCCGGATCAGGATTCTGGATTACCTTCTGGGGACCACCGATCACCCCACCGTGGAGATGATCCACCGTAAACTGCTGCCCGAGATTCCCACCTTGTCGAAAACAACGGTTTACAAAACGATGGAACTATTGGTGGAAGCCGATCTGGCTCGTTTGCTGCATATGGATGAAAGCGAAGCTCACTTTGACGGCAACGTCGGTGACCACGGGCATTTTAAATGTAAACGATGCGGTCAAGTGTTCGATTTTGAAGTCGACCTTGATGCCTTGAAAACCAGGGGCCTGGAGGGATTCTCAATAGATGAAAAAAACCTCTTTTTCAGCGGGTTTTGCCCCCGTTGCTGCTCCAGTTGAGCGCGGCAGCGGGTTTGAACCAACATATTAAATGAGGACAAGGAGGCAACAAAATGAGCTGTGCAGAAGAGAGCGGCAGGATTATGGTGGGGCAGGAAGCGCCTGATTTTGAAGCCGACGCTTTTGTGAAAGGCGGTTTCAAAAAAATCAAGCTTTCTGATTACCGTGGCAAATGGGTGGTGCTTTGTTTCTACCCCGGAGATTTTACCTTTGTTTGACCGACAGAATTGGCGTCAGTTGCCGCCAGGTATGACGAACTGAAGGATCTGGACGTGGAGGTGTTCTCCTGCAGCGTGGACAGCCAGTACACCCACAAGATCTGGCAGGAGCATGAACTTTCAAAGATGGTTCCCGGCGGGGTGCCCTACCCGATGCTATCCGATACGGGAGGAAAAATCGGCCGGCTTTTCGGGGTTTACGATGATAAGGGCGGGGTAAATGTCCGCGGCAGGTTTTTGATCGATCCCGACGGGGTTATCCAGGCCATGGAGGTGCTCACACCGCCGGTAGGTCGCAATTTTGGAGAACTGGCCCGCCAGGTGAAAGCTTTTCAGCACGTTCGGAAGACCGGCCAGCCCACTCCGGCCGGCTGGGAGCCCGGGAAGAAATCGCTGAAACCGTCACCCGACCTCGTTGGTAACGTATGGAAGGAATGGAAAATAGGCGAATAAAGCCTTGACCGGGTTAGCTGGTTTAAGTAATTTAAAACATAGTGCACCCATAGCCGGTAGCGCGACACTGCGACGTTACCGGCTATTTATATTTGCAGGCTTTGCCCCCGTGTATTCACCCGGCAGAGCGCCTCTCTTCGTTCAGCGCTGCGAAGGGGAGGGCGGCAGGAAAAATTTAATCTCCGTCGAAGGGTTGTCTTATCGTGGGAAAAGGGGGAATCTTATGAAAGTCGTCTACCATGATCTCTACCACCGGGTTTATACCTCCGATCCCGCCGCCGCCGCGGGCCGGATCCGGGCGGTGCAGCAGGCTTTGGAGGGAAAAGTCACTTTTGTAGAGCCTGAACCGGCCTCAAGAGAAGAGATCCTGCGGCTGCATACGGTGGAACATGTGCACTCGGTAGAGCGGGAAGGGCTTTACGAGATTGCCGCCCTGGCCGCGGGAGGGGCAGTCATGGCCGCCGAAATCGCGCTGCACGAACCGGCCTTTGCGCTCATCAGACCTCCGGGGCATCACGCCTCGGCCAACCGGTCCTGGGGCTTTTGCTATTTCAACAATATGGCCGTGGCCCTGGAAAAACTGAAGCAGGAAGGGAAGATGGAAAAGGCGTTCATCCTCGACTTCGATTTGCACTTCGGCGACGGCAACGTTAACCTGCTGGGGGGGAAAGAATATATTTC
>JAAZIE010000215.1 GCA_012510305.1 Bacillota bacterium
AGCCGGTAGCGGTAACCGGTAATAAATTTAACCACGCGCCAGTCAATCCAGATGTCTTTCTCGCGGATCTCCCTTTGCAGGGTGATCCCCTCCAGGCTCCGGCAGCGGGACAGGGCCACGTAGAGCTGCCCGGGCGCAAAGGTGCCGCGGCCCAGGTCGATGGCCACATGATCGAAAGTTTTACCCTGGCTTTTATGGATGGTGATCGCCCAGGCCAGTTTCAAGGGGTACTGCTTGAAGGTGCCCATCGTTTCCGTGGCTACTGATTTTGTATCCTTGTCCCAAAAAAAACGGTTCACGCTCCATTTGAAAGGCTGCACCCTTTCGGTGATCCCGCCGGGGAGCTTCACGGTCAGGCTGCCGCCCCCGATCTCGCTCACCCGGCCGATGGTCCCGTTGATCCACCTGCCCCCGGCATCGTTGTTCAGCAGCATAACCTGGGCGCCCGCTTTCAACTGAAGGGTTTTGGGGGCGGGAAAATATTTTTGCTCCAGGCTGCCGCCGATCTCCGCCGTAAATAAATGCAGCTTCCCCGGCAGTTTTTCCAGTTCAGCTTCGTTTCTCTTTTCAGCCATGGCGTTGGTGGTGGTCAGATAAATCAGCCCTGCGGGCGGTTCCTCCTGTTCAGCGGCAGCGGCCCGGCGGTTGAGTATGGCCAGCTCCTCGGCGCCCGCAGTTTTGTTGCGGATCTTGTTCAAAAGTCCGATAAAAAGGGGATCGGTCTGGCGGTAGATTTTCTCCAGCTCCAGGAAAACAAACTCCATCTTCTGAAAAACAGAGGCATCAAAGAAGTATTCGCTGGCATAGTGTTCATTAAAGATCTGTCGTTCCCGGCTCGTTACCACGGGCGGGATCTGGTAAAGGTCGCCGATAAAGATCATCTGGACGCCGCCGCAGGGTGCTCCCGGGTTCCTGCCGTGGATGCGCATAAACTGGTCCACGCAGTCCAGGAGATCGGAGCGCACCATGGAAATCTCATCGATGACGATGGCATCAAGGTTTCTGTAGATGGGCGAAGCTCTTCGCCCGCTCCCCCGTTTGACCTTTTCCACGGTTATGTCGGGCTTGAATCCGAAGAAGGAGTGGATCGTCTGGCCGGATATGTTCACCGCGGCCACCCCCGTGGGAGCCAAAACCACGATATTCTTGCCGCTGACGGAGCGGAAGTACTCCAGCAGGGTCGATTTGCCTGTGCCGGCCCGGCCGGTAATGAAAATATTTTGCTCCGTCTCTTCCATCAGCCGGAGAGCTTCAGCAAAACGATCGTTTATCTCGAACCCCTTGAACATGGCCGGACCCTCTTTCGGTGTACCAATTTGACACCGGGGCTTCCTATACCTTCTAATTTTCGGGTATTTTTGACGGGCAGAGATCTTTAAACCGGTCCATATGGTTGTTAACTGTGATGCGCCCCGGCTGTGATTCTGCTAAATTGCCATGTGGGGGTTTAAGGGCAGGGGTTAAGCCTGTTTGGAATTGTGCCCCGGCCTCAGATTGCGGGTTAAGCAGGGAAAAAGTAAATGAATAGATGAAAAGGAGAGAGAAAATGAAGAAGTGGATTGTGGTTCTGCTGATGCTCTGTCTTCTGGCGGTGGGATCTGTCGGATGCGGCGGGGCAGATGATGACGTTGTCAATGGGGACGATGAAGAGGAGGAAGCGATTGATCCCTCGGAGGGCAAACCGTTCAAGGGAGACTCTTTCAGTAAAATGGTGGGCAGTTACACCATCGAAACCGAATGGATCCCCTTTGCCGAACCGGTGGTGGTGGAAGAAACCTTTCAAGCGCACCTGGCCGTGGCCGGCGATGACTACTACGTGCTTACCGACGGCAAGATCAAGCAGTACCGCCTGGAAGACGGCAGCCTGGTTTTAGATGGGGAGATCCCCCTGGAAGAGGAATACCGGACGATCAGCGTGGATGATAAGGGCACTCTCTACGCATCGCAGTTCATGGAAGATTTTGTGGGCTTCCGCGACGGAAAGCAGATCTTTGCCCACGACGGGCCGAAAATAGCAGCGATGCACCCCTCGGGCAAGTGGGGCCTCTCTTACTTCTCCGGCCCGGATGTGGAAAAAATGACCCTGGGTGATGGGACCCTGAAGATGGAAGACTGGGAGCTCAAGGAAATAAAAACGATCAGTCGAATCAGCATCAGCGAAAAACACGTTTTTGCCAGCGGCAGTTCCAAGAAAAACGAAGAGCAAGCTGTTTTCGTCTACGATCTGAAAAAGAAGTTGAAGCATACCCTGGGTGACAAAGAATTCGGCGATCCGGAAAGCCTCGGTTCCGTAACCACAGTGGTGGAAACCAAAAGCGGTTTCATGGGCTTAGACGGCAACATGCGCAATGTTTGCTTCTGGAAGCCTGACGGATCCTTTATCGGAGCGATCGATGCCGGTGATATTTTTGGAACAAAATACCCCTGGATGAGCACAGCTGCTCTCATGCCCGACGGCAGTATCATTGTGGGGATGACTGAAGAGAGGGCAGACAAGTCGGCCAAGGAATTTATTCTTTACCGTCTCACCGGTTTTTAACAGGGAAACAGCAAAGCTACCCCGCAGGGGGTGGGAACAAGAAACCGCCGCGCCAAGAAGCCGGCGGTTTCTTGATCTGTGCCTGAATGCAGGCGGTGCGGCCGGCCTGGAGCGGCCTGCAAAATTTTTATAACTGTTGATTTATAGCCCCACTTTGTATAAGCTAGTTTAAAACATAACCATCCCGAGGAGGGTTATTCAGATGGTTTTACCCAAGGAGCATCATGTGTTTAGTTTTAGCAAGGGGCACGACCCGGCGATGAGGGTTACGGCTCCCGCCACTCTCGAGATCGAGACCCTCGATTGTTTTGCCAACCAGCTGCGCGATCCCTCCGACACCCTGGAGCAGCTCGATTGGGACCGGGTCAATCCGGCCACCGGGCCGGTCTACCTGGAGGGGGCGGAGCCCGGCGATACGCTGAAGGTGACGATTAACCGCATCGATCTGGATCGCCAGGGGGCGATCTGCTGCCTGGAAAAGGGGGGCACCCTGGGCCACCTCATCGAGGGGATGCATCTTCGGATTACCCCTGTCGAGGACAATAGGGTGAAGTATCTCGACCTGGAGATACCGGTGCAGAAGATGGTCGGGGTTATCGGCGTCGCTCCCGCGGGAGAACCGGTCAGCACCGGCACCCCGGGCAGGCACGGCGGCAATATGGATACCGTCATGATCAGCGAGGGCAGCACCGTCTATCTCCCCGTAGCCGCTCCCGGAGCCCTCTTCGCTGTAGGCGACTGCCATGCGGCCATGGGCGACGGCGAGATCGGCGTCGCCGCACTGGAATGCCCGGCCACGGTGAACCTGACCCTGGATCTGGTTAAGGGCCGGGCCCTGGAGTACCCTTTTTTGGAGAATAAAAGTGAGTTTGCCGCCCTTGTCTCCAAGCCCACCGCAGATGAGGCGATCAGCCGTGCCACCGAGCTGATGTTCGAATTTCTGGCGGAGCGTTTAACCGCCTATTCCACCCCAGAAATTATCATGCTGATGAGCCTGGTGGGAGATGTGCAGGTCAGCCAGGTGGTGAACCCGGAAAAAACGGTTCGCTTTGTATTTCCCAAGCAATATGC
>JAAZIE010000001.1 GCA_012510305.1 Bacillota bacterium
AACCCCAGGCTGAGCCCCTCCTGTTCGGCTCCATAAAGGCCCAGGTGGATCCCCGTGAGCACTATTTCCCGGTAACCGCTTGCAACCATGGACCGGGCGCGGTCAAGGGCTTCTTCCAGGGGCAGGCTGCGCAAAGGGCCCCGGGTTGTGGGAATGATGCAGTACGTGCAGTGCTGGGTGCAGCCTTCCTGTATTTTTAAAAAACCGCGCGAGCGGCCCCGGCGCCGCGCAGCCGGGAGCAGCTCGAAGGAAGAGCCTGTTCTGTAGGGGCTGACCAGTTCCCGGGGCCGGCCCCGCTCCAGCGAGCTGATCAGCTTGGGCAGGTTCTCCCGGCCCCGGGTACCGATGATCAGATCGGCCTGCCCCATCTCCCTGATCTTCTCCGGGAAACCCTGGGCGTAGCACCCGGTGGCGACAATGATCGCCTCCGGTGAGCGGCGCCGGGCCCTGCGGATGGCCTTGCGCGATTTGTGATCGCTTTGGCCGGTCACGGTGCAGGTATTGATGACATAGACATCGGCTGCTTTGTCGAAACCGGTGACGCGGTAGCCTTCTTTTTCAAAAAGAGACTGCAGCGCCCCGGTCTCACAAAAATTGACCTTGCATCCCAGGGTGTAGAAGGCCACCTTTTTTTTATCTTTCATTTCCCGCTCCCCCCCAGGTCCCCCCAGGCTGCCTGAACCAGGGCGATGGCGGCCGCCGCCGCTGTCTCGGTGCGTAAAATGCGCGGCCCCAGGTGCACGGTGCCGGCCCCGGCAGCAGTTAGCGCAGCGATCTCCGGCGGGCTAAAACCGCCTTCAGGCCCGATAAAGAGAAAAACAGCCTCCTTCTCTTGTGGAGGCCGCTTCAAAAATTGCTCCAGGGACAACCCCTTTTCACCCTCCCAGGGAACTATTGCCATGCGCCCCCTGAGCAGCTCCAACGCTTCCGCGAACTCCAGGATCGGGCTCACCTTGGCCAGGGAGGCCCGGCGGCACTGCTTGGCCGCCGCAAGGACCAGCTTTCTCCAGCGCTCTGCGCGCCCCTCCTCCTGCGACCGGCGAAACCGGGGAATGCTGCGCCCGGTGATTACGGGGATAATCTGCTGTACCCCCAGCTCCACCGCCTGGCGGATGATCAGATCCATCTTTTCGCCCCGGGCCAGGCCTTGCATAAGGACGAGCCGCAGCGGCGACCGGGCCGCCGGCAGCGGCGGGCCGGTGAGCCGGACCAGCCCCTTTTCGGGGCCGATCTCCTCCACTATCCCCTGCAGGGCGCTGTTTCGGCCGTCAGCGATCACCACGGTGTCCCCTTTTCGCAGCCGGAGCACCCTGTGAGCATGCTTCTGGTCGGCCGGCTCCAGCGCAATTACTTTGCCGGCTGCCAGATCCGCTCCCTCTTTGAAAAAATAGCGCATCGGTTCTCCTTAACCGGCCGTCTAGCCCCCAAAAGCATCTTTCATGCGGTTGATAAAACCTTTCCCCTTCTCTTCCGGAGCGTCGAGACCGGCCAGCTCTGTTAGAAGCTCTTTTTCCTTGGCGGTGAGACGTTTGGGAACCACTACATTTACCTTCACCCGCAGGTCCCCTT
>JAAZIE010000216.1 GCA_012510305.1 Bacillota bacterium
ATCCTTGAGGCCCGGGAGCAGGGCGAGATTGGCGCAAAGGTGGTCCTGGTCATGAGCGACCGCGAGAGCGCTCCCGCCCTGGAGCGGGCCCGGCGACGCCGGATCGAGGCGCTTTACATCGACCCGCACCTTTACCGGGGCCGGGCCCGGTACGACCGCGCCCTGCTGGCGGAGCTGAAAAAGGCCCGGGTTGAACTGGTCGTGCTCGCCGGTTTCATGCGCCTTCTTTCGCCGGTCCTGATCGAGGCTTATCCGCACCGGATCATGAACACGCACCCGGCGCTGCTGCCGTCATTTCCCGGGACCGCCGGGGTTGAGGAGGCGCTTGCCTACGGCGTCAAGGTGACCGGATGCACGGTGCACTTTGTCGATGCAGGGCTCGACACGGGGCCGGTGATCCTGCAGGAGGCGATGCCGGTGCTCCAGGGCGATACCGTGGAGACGCTGCACCAGCGGATCAAGGCGGCCGAGTACCGCCTCTATCCGCGGGCGATTGAGCTTTTTTGCCGGGATCAGCTCAGAGTGGAAGGGAGAAGGTGTTTCATTGAGCCAAGATAACATTTCGCAAAGACGGCGGGCGCTTCTCAGCGTTTCGGACAAGCGCGGCATCGCGGAGTTGGCCGGGGTGCTGCAGGAGCAGGGCTGGGAGATCATCTCCACGGGAGGGACCGCCCGCGTGCTTGGCGAGGCGGGCATAGCGGTAACGGAAGCGTCGGCGGTGACCGGTTTTCCCGAGATCCTCGGCGGCAGGGTGAAAACGCTCCATCCAAAGATTCACGGCGGCCTGCTGGCCCGCCTGGAACTGGCGGAGCACCGCCGGCAGCTGGAGGAGCAGGGGATTTTACCGCTGCAGCTTCTTGTGGTGAACCTCTATCCCTTTGCCCGGACCGTCGCCCGCCCCGGTGCCTCGCTTGGCGAGGCGGTGGAAAATATCGATATCGGCGGACCGGCGATGATCCGGGCGGCGGCGAAGAACTACGCCCATGTGGCCGTGGTGGTAAATCCGGACCGCTATGAAGCGGTGGCCGCCGAGATATCCTCCGGCGGCGCGGTCTCAGGGGAAACCCGCCTTAAACTGGCTGCGGAAGCCTTCGCCCACACGGCGCATTACGATGCCCTTATCGCCGGTTACCTGGCCGGGTTTCCGGAAGCGGCGGCGCCGCTTTTCCCGGAGCAGTTCAGCTTGCCGCTGGAGAAGATCCAGGAGCTGCGCTACGGGGAAAACCCACAGCAGCAGGCTGCTTTCTATGCCCAGGGAGCGCAGAAGCGGGGTTTGGCCGGGGCGCGGCAGCTCCAGGGGAAGGAGCTTTCCTTTAACAATTTAAATGATCTCCAGGGCGCCTGGGAGCTGCTCCTGGAATTTGACCGGCCCACCGCGGTGGCGGTGAAACATACCAACCCCTGCGGGGTGGCCACGGACGAGACCATCGAGAAAGCGTACCGGCGGGCTCACGACGCCGATCCGGTTTCCATCTTCGGCGGTATCGTGGCCCTGAACCGGCCCGTGAGCGCGGCGGCGGCGGAAGCGATGGCCGCTATATTTTTGGAGGTGGTGGCGGCGCCCTCTTTTGAGCCGGGGGCGCTGGAGATCTTCGGGCGCAAAAAGGAGATCCGCCTGCTGCAGATGCCCCCGGAAGATCCGGATAAAGCGAAGGCGCTGTCGCTGAAAAAAGTTTCCGGGGGGCTGCTTTTGCAGACCCTGGACCGGGAAGCGGTCGACCTCTCCGCAGCTCGCGTGGTGACCGGTCGGGCTCCCACCAAAGAGGAGCGGCGCGACCTCGCTTTTGCCCAGAAGGTGGTCAAGCATGTCAAGTCAAACGCCATCGTTGTCGCCGCCGGAGAGCGCACCCTGGGCGTGGGCGCGGGCCAGATGAACCGCGTCGGCGCGGCGGCCATCGCCCTGGAACAGGCCGGTGAGAAAGCCGCCGGGGCGGTGCTGGGCTCCGATGCCTTCTTTCCTTTTCCCGATACCGTGGAAGCCGCCGCGAGGGCGGGCATCAAGGCGATCGTGCAGCCGGGGGGCTCGCAAAAAGACGCTGCCTCCATCGAGGCCTGCAACCGCCACGGGATCGCCATGATCTTCACGGGGAGGCGTTATTTCAAGCATTGAGCGCCGTTCCCGGAATAAATGATCTTGCCGGAGGGGGTAGTGTAGATGCGGGTATTGATTATCGGGGGAGGCGGACGGGAGCACACCCTGGCCTGGAAGATTGCCCGGAGCCCGCTTTTGGGCCGGCTTTACTGTGCCCCGGGCAACGCCGGTATTGCCGCGCTGGCCCGGTGTGTTGATCTGCCGCCGGAGGACCTTGAGGGGCTCTGTAATTTTGCCCTGGAGCAAAAAATAGATCTCACCGTGGTGGGCCCGGAAGCGCCGCTGGCGGCGGGGCTGG
>JAAZIE010000217.1 GCA_012510305.1 Bacillota bacterium
AAGTTGATTATAACTCTTGTTGCAAGTGTAGCTGCTGACGCATACTGTCAAGCAATAGACGCCGTATGGCGTCCACGGCCTGACGTAAAAGCTGTCCAGTAAGAAAAATGCATAGGTGCATTTCCCCAGGCATGCTGAAGTTCCTTTTTACGCTAATAGATTTCTCTAGGGATATCGAGCGCAGATCTTGCGGGGATAAAAGGAAAAATTGTGATCGATAAAATAGTAATCCGCCCCGTCATGCTCAAGGCGCATCAGGAGCCAGCCGCAGGCTGTTCTTACCTCTACCCGGGGAACACTTGGGAAGGAATCTATAATACAGCATACAGAACGGATTTTTTATGTCTGTTGTTCACGGGCAATGGATAATCCAGTGGTCTATTATTCGTCCCCTACGGCACGGACCATCTCGCATGCTAAGTTGCTGTTTGGCGAAATAAATGTGCATAAAATATAGGGATGTAATTTATAAAGTCAGCGCCATACTATGTGCCGTAACCCTGCGCATCAGACGTGGCATCCGAAGTAGTGCAGGGCCGGTACCAAGTCAAAAAACTGGGACAACAGGGACGTACCTTCTTGTCCCACTTTGGTCGCTTCGGTGCCTGGGTGCCGGTTCATTCTGCAGAGCTCCGGCCTCTGAGTGAGTCAAAGTCACCGTCCCCTTGACTCAGAGCTCCCTGATATTTTCCACGATGCTGTCCTTGAAGACGGCGCCTACTTTTGAGTTGACATTGAGCAGACAGATCCCGAAGAGCAGGGTTACGAAGAGAAGCGGTTGCCAGAGCGGCACAGAAAAAGCGTAGCCGCTGTCAGCGCCTTTCCATAGCAGCCAGCCGCAAATGCCCAGCTGAAGGGCCATGCCGGCGGCGGTGCCCCAGGCAAAAGTGGAAAGAAGCTGCCACCGGTACGAGCGAGTGATCACCTTTCCGGAGGCGCCCACTGCCCGCAGGGTGCCGATTTCGCGTTTTCCGGCGCGGATACGCGCCGAGAGGGCGTTGTTGATCATGCTGGCACAGATGGTGAAGAAGAGAAGAAGCACTGCCCCGGCGGCGATAAGCAGGCCGGAGGCTGTCTTCTTGTTTTCCCTGGCTTCGGCCACATAGGAGGTCAGCTCCATTCCTGGTGTCCGGGCGGCGATTCCGGACAGGCTCATCTCCAGGTATTCGCCGAGGGCCGCATCGGGGTCTTGGTAAAGGGTGACCGCAAGGTTGCTGTAGGGCACCTCGAAACCGAGGGCGTGCAGCCCTTCAACTGTGGTGATGACGGCTCAAAATACCGAGTAGTAGGAGTGAAAAAAACTGTCCAGGGAAAGATCGCCGGCCCGGAGCTCCAGGACAGCGCCGATTGTGACCGTTTTGTCCAGCCGCACCGCGTTCTCCGGCAGCTTGCGGCTTCCATCCCCGTGGCGCTGCTCCGCTCTATCGTGTCCCGCAGGGAGATCGCTGTAGAGCAGGCTCAGGTCAAGGGGTTCGCCGGCGAAGAAGATATCGTTTTGGAGGATCTGTTCGTACTCGGCGCTGCTGCTCAAGCCATAGTCAACCTGTAGAGCGCTGCCGCCACCTCCCGGCTGTTCCCCGCGATAAAAACCGTATTCCGACGGCGCGGCGATGAGGATCTCCTCGCCGGCGGAAAGTTTGTCCAGATCGATTCTTCCTTCCGCGACAAAGGGGGTCAGCTGCTCCAGGATTGCGGCATCGGCCGCGCAGCAGTCCACGGTGAGGTAATCCCGCGCGTACCCATATTTTTCCTTACTGGCGAGATAGTCGCGGTGCTGCTGCTTGAGCCATCGCCCTGACTCGGGATCGCTGTCCAGATCCGGTGCCGGTTCGGGGGTGAGATAACCAAAGCCCCCGCATCCGTTTCCCGTTACGTAGGGGGTGACCTTATCGGTCAGTATTTTTACCTGCAGCAGTTTTTCCCCGGTGACGCTTTTGACCGCAGGCAGGGCGGCGGCATCGGACCGGTCCTGCTCGGTGATTCCCGGACGGTGAAAATTTTCTTCCATGAGCCAGTTCGTACTCCGGGAGGGGTTTTGCATCAGGTAATCGATGCCGTAGCCCTGCCCGAAATTTTCGGCCAGGGGCGCGGCGGCGAAGGTCACCAGCGACAGCAGCACAATGCTCAGGGCAAGCATGGCGGTGATCCCCGCCTGCCGGCTCCGGTAGAGGGCTTGGCTGCGGTGGGCAAGGTGGCGGGGGACGTCAAAGTTTGTTTTGCTCCTGGCCCGGCTGCGTTTAAGTTTGCGGGTGAGTTCAACATCGCGGATCGCCTGCATGGGGGCTATCCGGGCCGCCTTGCGCAGGGGGAGCGCCGCGGCCAGCCGGACACAGGTTATTCCGGCGACGGCAATAAGAGCGAGGATAAGGGCGTTCAGGCGAAAGGTGAAGCTCTCGCCCAGCAGTCCGGTGATTCCCCGGACCGTGAAGGCGGCCAGGGCCAGCCCAAGGGGGACTGCGCAGAGGGCGAGCAGCGTTGCTTCACGGCCGTAGATAGCCCGGATCTGCTGCTGTGTCGCCCCGACGGCGCGAAAGAGGCCGATCTGGCGCCGGCGCGAGGCCAGATCGGCCGAGAAGGTGTTGATAATGCCCAGGCAGGCGGCGCAGACAAGGACAGAGGCGATGATCGTGAAAAAGAGTGACGTCAGGATGATTTCGTCCTGGTTTCCGTTGTAGCTGCTGCCGAACGGCTGGTAGTGCGTCTGCTGCAGTTTTGACCACCAGGCATTCTCTTCGGCTTCCGTCTGCAGGAAAAAACCTTTCAGCTTTTCAAAGGAGGCGGCGGCATCGCCGGCGTAACGCCCGTAGCAGTTGACCACCGCCCGGCCGCCGGGCTCGATCTGTTCTCCGGCGAAGAGCACGCTGGCGGGACAGTCCCCATAAGCGGGCAGGATGTTAAATGACCGGTCCAGGTGGAAGAGCTTGTCGGACAGGATCCCTACCAAGGAGTAACTCTTTTCTACCGGTGTCTCCATAAAACCGGTCCCGTTGGGGATGAGCAGCGTCAGGGTGATCCGGTCACCCACCCCGGCGTTGGAACGAAGGCGCGCCAGAGCGCTTCTTTCCAGGGCGATCTCGCCTGCCTTTACGGGAAGGCGCCCCTCCAGCGGTTCTTTGCGGGTCAGCTTCAGTGCGTTCTCGCCAAAACGGGCGATGGAGAAACCGCTTTCCATGTCTTCATTATCAGGGAGAACATAGCCCAAAATCTCGGCGGTGCCGTATTCAGAGAAGATTCCCGTGGTGATGAGTTCGGTGAGCGGCTCTTCGCCGCAGTCGAAGACGACGGCATCCTGCTCGCCGAAGCGGTTGTAGTGCTGCTCCCGCAGTGAGGTGAACATGGTGTCGGCGAAGAGCAGCGCTATGGCCACAAAGTATATCGCCAGCACGATGCCTACGATCAGCAGCAGATAGCGACCGCGCCGCCGACGGATAGTGCCCAGGGCAATAGAATTTATGGAGAATTTACGGTTCATCGCTCATGCCTCCTGCGGGACAACAGGGACGTACTTTCTTATCCCACTTTGGTTGCTTCGGTGCCTGGTCCTGGT
>JAAZIE010000218.1 GCA_012510305.1 Bacillota bacterium
AACCAGGCCCAGCGGTTCATCGCTTTCATTGACCAGGATAACCGTATCTGTTTTTCTTTCCACGAATAGCCGCCTGAGAGCGGTGGCTGAAATACCCGGGCCTGCGGTAACGGGGTCATGGTTCATGAATTCGCTCACCGGAACGCCGCCGAGCCCGCTGCGCAGGGCTCTTTGCAGTTCCCGCCGGGTGATCACCCCTGCCACACGGCCCTTTTCCAAAACGGGACCGCTGCTGTAGCCCTTCTCTTCAAAATATTCATCGGCCTCGGTCACGGTGACGCCGGTGTCCACTGCAGCGACGGGATCAGAGGCTACCTGCAGCGCCGTAACCGGCGGCGGCAGATAGCTGTCCAGTATCTCCAGAAGATGTTCTTCTACCGCGGGCAGTTCGGCCCCCCCCAGGTGTGTGCTCACCTCCCGGCGTTCCCCGGTGACCTCAAAAGGAGCCAGGAGCAGCTCCAAGTCCAGTTCGTCCTCCGCGCTCCAGGCAGCCAGGGAAACACCTCCGGATATCTCTGTGAGCAGCACCGCCAGGTCAAGTTCTTCAGTCGCCTGCAGGCGGCGCATCAGGGATGCGGCACCGCAAAGCTGTTCGCCGGCCGAAAGGGCGGTCACCAAAACACGCCTTCCGCTGACCGCGTAAAGCTTGCTTTTCCGGAAAAACAGCTCCAAAAGGCTTTCTTTGAACCGGGGAGCCTCTATGTATTCCTGAACCAGCGCAGGATCAAGACCCTGTTCCCAGAGAAAAGCGACGGCGGCGGCGTCGCGGGGTGTTGTGGCGGCGTTGCTCAATAACGCGGTGTCGTGGTAGATCCCCAGCAAAAATAGAAGCACCTCTATTTCATTCAGGGGGATGCGGCGATGGCGAATCTCCTCCACCAGCAGCGTGGTCACCGCACCGACCTGCTCTGCGCGAATTTCGTCTCCTTCAATATCATCGGAGGCCGGTGGGTGATGATCAAATATGTGTATCTCCACAGCCTGCTCCAGCAGCGGTAAAACCGGCTCCAGGTGACTTTTCTGCCGTGTATCCACCACCACCGCGGTTTCGAACCGGGGCGGGCTCCCTGCCGGAGCGGGATTCTCCAGCGAGAGCTCTTTTTTGTATTTTTCAGCAAAAAGAGCCACCTCGGGCTGCATATATTGGGGGAGCAGAACTTCACTTTGGGGATAGATTTTTGCTGCGGCCACCTGCGCCGCCAGGGCATCGAAGTCAGCATGTTCGCGGGTCACTATAATTGTCAAAAGCTCAACCACCATCAAGTGTTTTGCAAAAAAAGCTGTACTCTTCAAAGTATACCACAAAGCAGCAGTCATTTGTTGGCACCATCAGCTAAAATATGAAGCGGGAGCGGCTGCTCGGCTGCCGCTCAGCGCCGGTTACCGGAGCGATCGCGATCCCCGGGTCTCAAAAAAGCGGGGCGGTAGAGCTGCATGGGGATGGGGCGCCGGTAAAGCAGGGCAGAAAGAGCACTTAAGTTGAAGGGGATGATGGGCCAGAGATAGGGGAACCCAAAGGGCCTGGTTAAAAGGAGCCGGATAATAATAAGGGTAAAACCCAGCAGCAGCCCGGGCAGGCGCAGCAGGCCGGTGAGCAAGATCAGAAAAAATAGAATCACCCGGTTGGCCATGCTCAGCTCCCAGCTGGGCGATGAAAAAATGCCCAGCGCGATCAGCCCGGTATAAAGAAGCACCTCGGGTGTAAAAAAACCCACCTCCACCGCAATCTGCCCGATGAGCAGGGCGCCGACAAGGCCCAGGGCGGTGGCAAAAGGCGAAGGTGTATGGATACTGGCCATGCGCACCAGGTCGAGTCCGAAATGAGCAAAGATGAATTGCAGC
>JAAZIE010000219.1 GCA_012510305.1 Bacillota bacterium
ATGCGGTGCCGGCGGCGGAAAAAGCGCCTGCCGGGCTAACCGCCCCGTCCGCGATCCGGGATGGCCAGGGCCACCGGAGCGGTCTCGCCGGAGTGGAGATCGATGAGCACCAGGGTATCTTGAAGAGATTTCGCCGGATCGGTCAGCAGCTTAACCGCTTCGGCAACCTGCCGGGCGGCCACTGCAGCCGGGGTAAAAGAGGGAATGCCCACGGGCGCTTCAGCGCGCTGATCCGGCTTTTGCGCGACCGGGCGGCCGTAGATCGTGTCAAGCAGGGGACGCCCCGGTTGAATTACCGCCACCTGCCCCGTAAACCCGGAGACAGCGCCGTGCACCAGGGGTATTTTCAGCTTCCGGCAGGCCTCCTCGAGGGCGAAGCGGGAGGGCAAATTGTCCAGGCAATCCAGGACGAGATCGCAACCCCGCAGCAGCCCGGGCAGGTTGCCGGCATCACCGCGGCAGGGATGAGCGATTACCTCCACGGCGCCGTTGATCTCCTTCACCCGCTCTTTTGCCGCGGCGGCCTTGTTCTGGGAAAGTGTGCTCTCGGTAGCGTAAAGCTGGCGGTTAAGGTTGGTGGGCTCAAAGCTGTCGCCGTCGATGACGGTAAGCCTGCCCACGCCGCAGCGGGCCAGCAGCTCCACTGCAAAGCCGCCCAATCCGCCGGCGCCCACCACGCCGGCCCTCGCCTTCAGCAGCCTGATCTGCCCCCCGGCACCCACGGAACCGATGTTACGCCGGTACCTTTCCGGCGTTATGGCCGCTTCCAGGGCGGCGATCTCCACCTCCCGGCGGTCCAGGCCGAGCTTGCGGGACACAGAGATGGTTTCCTCCGGAGAAAGGTAACGGCGGCTTTCACCGGCGGAGTTTACTGCGCACCGGGAGGTGCGCATAAGAAGGGTTTTTATTTCATCAGCGGTCATGATAGCCACCCCGGTAACCGGCTTTCGATGCTTTACGGCTGCCCCACCGGGCGCAAAGCCCTCCCCGGAGCAGCCGGCGGCAGAACCCCGCCGGCCAAAACCTTCCTCAGCGGGGCTGATCAGGAAAGGGTAACCGCGGGGGCCCTGCCCCAGAGCCGCTCCAACCTGTACAGCTCTCTTGCCTCGGGCTGAAACAGGTGCACCACCAGGTCGCCAAAATCCAGTACGACCCACCATCCTTCGCGATAACCTTCCACCCGCAGCGGGGCCAGGCCCCTTTCTTTTAACTTGGCCAGCAGGTGATCGCTGATTGTGCGTACCCTAATTCCGGTGGCGCCGGTGGCAATAAGAAAATAGTCGGCGATGATGGAGAGCTGCCCCACCTCCAGCAGGGCCAGGTCTTCCGCCTTTTTTTCTGCGGCCAGTTCAGCCGCCCATAACGCCAGCTTTCGCGAGCCGCTTGCCGGTTCCGACAAGCAGTTCACCTCCTTGGGAGCGCCTTAAGAGCCATCTGGGTTTTCTGCAAAGTCGCTGCCGATAACCACCCTCACGTCAGCCGAAGCCTCTCGCTCGCGCCGGTGCAGCACGGAGGCTCCGGGCAAATGGAGGGCCGCCGCCCTGGCCTTGTCCACAGTCTTGCCCAGGGCGATCGCTTCCGTTTCTGTATAATTAAAATGATCGGCGTTGCCCGTTCTGGTTACCTGAAAACCCTCCTGTTCAAGGAGGGCGGCCACTTCGGCGGCCAGCCCGTCGATACCGCTGCCGTTGAGCACCTCTATTTGAACATCCTCCGGGTTTACCAGGTAGCCCTCATTGAGCAGGCGCACAGTGCGTTTGAGCGACTTTTTATCGGGTTTCCAACAATGAAAACCGGTGATAACCTTCTCTTCTCCCGGCAGGCTGAGCAGTATCATTTCATCAAAATCATACTCCGCAAACTGATCGCGCAAAGCAGTCAGTTCGCGCCAGCTGAGGTCTGTTTCCAGGTGCGGTGAAAGTACCCGCACCATCTTCGGCCAATGCCAGGTTTTCTTTTGCTCCATCCCTTTCCAGATGGCTGCCAGAACCTTTTGCTGCCGCTTAAGGTGTTCCCAGGGCTGCTCGTGAAAATTGGCGGTTAAAAAATAGCGGTACAGTTCCCATCCCTTCAACCGCTCCAGTTCCTCCGGCAAAAGGATGTCTCCGTCCTCTTCTCCGCCCCGCAGCAGTTCACTGTCGATACCGCCCAGGTAGTCTCCCATCACCATAATGCCCTGGTATTCAATCGCCACATAGTGGTGAACGGCGATACCGGTGAGCTTTTGGACCAGGTCGATAAAATCGGGGCCTTCAAGTTCATGGTAAAGCCTGCCCAGGGGCGCGGGGAGATTATCTTCGGTTTTAACCAGGGTGTTGCCGGGTATGTAGAGCAGGCTGACGTTTTGGTTGGCGGTATCGTGATGAAGCAAAAGGAGGCGGTCCACGTACGGGTTTGCCCCCCAGCAATCAATTCCATAAAGAAGATAGACCCTTTCGTCCCCGCCTTTCTGCAGGCGCAGAGCCCTGGCCCAATCGGCGCTGTTGTGAATAGATCGAAAAGACGAGAGCAGGTTAACCGAAAAGACCACTGTCAGAACGAGGAGCATCAATGCGATAAGAGCAACTGCCAGTTTGCGTTTGCGGCGCGCTGTATTTCTCGGCTTATGCAGCAGGTAAGACCTGCTGTGATCCATCCCTCAGCCTCCATTCTTTCCCAAGCTGGTGAGCAAGCAGTTCCGAAACTGAACCGAGCGGGGATGGAGCAAACGGCCTCTTCGCAACACCCTGTCTATAGTATGATCCACTGCCGCCAAAAGAGCCCTGTCCAGATCATCAGAGGCGCTCTGCCGCAGCTTCTCCACCCCTTCAAAATCACGCCCTGGCTCGATCATATCAGCCAGGTAGATCACTTTTTCCAACAGCGACATCCGGGCCCGGCCGGTAGTATGGTAGGCCACCGCACCGATTACAGCAGTGTCGGCAACCCCCACCTCCACCGGTAAAAGGGCGGCCCCGACCGGGGCGTGGAGCAGCCCCTTTTCTTCCAGGCTAACCCGGTCGAGACATAACCCCAGCTGTTCGGCTTTGCAGCGTAGTTCAGCCGGACTGAAAACTTTACCATAATCATGAAGCAGGCCGGCCAAGTAGGCCCGGTGCCTGTCCACCCGGTAACGAACAGCCAGATCAGCCGCGGTTTCCGCCACCCCCAGGGAGTGCCGGTAAAGCGCCTCCCCGAGATGGCTTTTCATCAGTGTTCGGTAGATTTCCCAGTCCATGCGCTCAAATTTACTTTCTAGCAGATGGCGCCCGCGCGATCTGAATTATACGGAAAATTGGGCCACTTAAAACGTTCAATAATTTCTCCTAGAACTGTTCGCGCGGTTTTGCCTCGTTGACCACGATCTTCCGCCCGTCCAGTTCGGCGCCGTTTGTCTTCTCCATCACCGTTTCCATTTCATCCTCGTTAACCTCGACAAACCCGTATCCCCTGGAACGGCCCGTCGATCTTTCGGTAATGATCCGGCATCCCAGCACCTGGCCGTACTGTGCAAAAAACTCTTCCAGCTGGCTCTCGGTGGTGCTCCAAGGAATATTCCCCACATACAGCGTCTTTACCATTAAGCTATCACCTCCATGAATATTATAACCTATTTCCACAGTTTACAAACTATTTTTTATAAAGACTATGCTTTTTGATATACTGCTCCACCGGTTCCGGGGTAAGGTACTTGATTGTCTTACCCAGCGCCACTCGTTTGCGTATAAAGGTGGAGGATATCGCCAGGGCCGGTATTTCGAGCAGGTGTATTTTTGAGATCAGTTCCGGGGGCAGATCCGTGGCTTCGTCCAGTTTTTCCAGGGGATATTCCGGGCGCGTAACAGCGATAAATGTACACAGGCGCAGCAGTTCGGGGTAATCCTTCCAGGTCAGTATCTCCAAAATGGCGTCGGCTCCGGTGATAAAAAACAGGTTGGCCCCGGGAGCGCCGCAGGTGCTGAAATAGCGAATTGTGTCGATGGTATAAGAAGGTTCTCTTTTATCCACCTCTATGCGTGAAACAATAAATGAAGGGTTGGACATCACTGCAAGCGTGGTCATGAGGCAGCGGTGCTCCGCCGGCGTGACCTCTTTTTTCTCTTTATGCGGCGGGACACCCGCCGGGATAAAAATAACGTAGTCCAGGGAAAACTGCTGCCTCGCTTCTTCCGCTGTCACCAGGTGACCGATATGGATCGGATCAAAGGTGCCGCCCATCAGTCCGATGTTCAGCGGGTCGCGTTTGGGGTTGGGTGGTAAAGGCAAAGGCTCAGACTCCTCGATACACATTGTCAGGCATCATAGTAAAATTCTTCTTCGCCGATAGCAACCGTATCTCCTGCTTCTACACCCATTCTTTTTAATTCTTTTTCCAATCCGCAGCGCCGGCAGTAACGCTGAAATCGCCGCAGCGATTCTTCATTTTCGAAATCTGTCTGCGCCGCCACCCGCTCAATCCGGCGGCTGTAAACAAAATAGGTGCCGCCCTTTTTCTCGACGGTTAAATCGTCTTTCTCTCCGGCGGGCTCCGCTTCGATCCTCTCTTCGACAGGCTCCGCCGCCGGCTCGGCGGAGAGGCGGGGCACCTCGGCCGCAAGGTGGCGGAGCAGATCCTCCACCCCGCCGCCGGTGACCGCAGAGATTCCGAATACCGCCGCCCTATCCCTTTCTTCAACAGCGCGCCGCAGGCGGGCCAGGTTTTCTTCCGTACCGGTCAGATCCCGTTTATTTCCTACAACAACGCGGGGATAACCGGCCAACTTTTTGTCGTAGAACGCCAGCTCTTCGATCAATCCCCGGTATGCCTCCACCGGTTCGGGAGAGGCGGTGGGCGAAAGATCAATAAGCAGCAGCAGGAGCAGGTTGCGCTCCACATGTCTCAAAAAGCGGTGTCCCAGCCCCACCCCGCGGTGGGCGCCGAAGACCAGGCCCGGCAGATCGGCAACCACAAAGCTCTCCCCTTTTTCGGTCTCCACCAGGCCCAGCTGCGGTGCCAGGGTGGTAAAGGGATAATCGGCCACCTTGGGGCGGGCCGTGGTTATACGCGCCAGCAGTGTGGACTTGCCGGCATTGGGAAAGCCCACCAACCCCACCTGGGCGAGCAGCTTCAGCTCCAGGTAGACCTTGAGCTCCTCCCCGGGCAAACCTTTCTCCGCATGCCGGGGAACCCGGTGCCTGGAGGTGGCGAAGCGGCTGTTACCCCTGCCCCCCGACCCGCCGGCGGCCACCCTGACGCGCTGCCCCGGAGAGGTTAGATCAGCCCGCAAAGCGCCCTTTTCATCCCGGACCAGCGTGCCCGGCGGAACGGGGATCTCCAGGTCTGCTCCCCGCCGCCCCTGCCGGTTTTTGGTCCCCCCGTTGGCTCCGGGGGAGGCTTTCTGGCGGCGCCGGTAGCGCAGGTCGAGAAAACTGTGCCTGGAGGGATCGGCTACCAGATAAACGCTTCCACCGTCACCGCCGTCACCGCCGGCGG
>JAAZIE010000220.1 GCA_012510305.1 Bacillota bacterium
CGTCGAGGGCGTTTTGACAGTGCGCAGCCATGGCCCTGCCGGTTTCCGTCCGGCCCAGCGGCTGCAGGTAAGCTTTTTGAATGAAGGAGACCCCGGGTTGGCTGTTTCCCTCAAGAATCAGGGGCCCTTTTGCAGTGATGATCACATCCCAGCCGACGACCAGGCGCTGGGGGAAAAACCGGTGGGCTTGCAGAATCAGCTCCAGGGTTTCCTTCCAGCAAGGCAGGCGGCGCCCCTCGATCCGGGGGCCTTGATCCAGAAAGCTCATCCGGCGGCTGATCTGCTCCGGTCCGCCGGCGGCGGCCGGGCCGAGCACTCCTGTCTGCGGATCAATGGGGGCCACCGCCCCGCCGGCGCTGGCATTGTCCACCACCGCCTGCGGGCTGATGGAAAATCTAAGCATGGCCCGGTCTAACTTGTTGCAGCCGTCAAGATTGTCGGTATAGGTGATAATCCGCACCGTGGGGGTAGCCAGTTGGCGAAAGGGCTCCAGCTCGGGGTGAGGCAGTATCAGGGGCTGCACTAAAAATGATTTAAAGCGGTGCTGCCGGGCCAGGGCGGTCAGCCTTTTTTTCAGCGCCCCCGCCGCCAGGCTCTCCCCTTCGGGGTTGACGTAGCAACCCTGCTCCTCTCTCCAAAACCAGGCCTCCGCCCCCCTTCCCCGGTTGTCCAGGTTGGGTTTGCAAAAAAGATCTTGTCGGGGGAGTTCACCCGGGCCTTCGGGGTCCCGGCGGAAGTCGTGCACCGTCCCATCGCCCATAAATTGCAGCAGCACGGGGACTGCATTTAAACCTTTTTGCAGGCAGAAGTTGAAAAACTCCAATTTACGGCCCAGCGGGCAATTTTCTGTTTCCCGGTGCAGATGCCCGCCGTAAGAGCCCAGCAGCCGGTATATGCCTGCTTTCAGCGTCTTTTCATTGAAATGAAAGCGGGCTCGCGCCGGGCCGTCGTCCCGGTAGAGCTCCTGAAGGTAGTAGTCTTTCGGTTTGAGCGAGAAAAAGAAGGCCAGGTGAAACTGCTCCAGGCGCTGGCGCCACAGCGGCTTGCCGGTGAGAGCCGCCGCCGTACGGCCGAGGCGGCCGCTCCAGGCGCTGATACCCCGGGCGATCCGCAGCGGGCTTAAGAGGAAACCCTTGAACACGGCCAGGAAATCCCTTGCCGAGCGGCACTGGCGCCAGTAGTGGTGGATATAGGCGCGGTGCACGAGATCGGCGGCGTTGCGGGGACGGCGGAGCAGGCCGAAAATGAGCAGGTTGGGCAGCAGGTGCGGCCTATCGCTTCTTTTTTTAGGTCTGCGTTTAGCGGATGCCATGGTGGTTACAGATCCTCCTCGGTCGCCCTTTCGAAAAAGGGAACCTTTATTCGATCGCTAGATGAGGCCCTGGTAAATCCCCCCTGGCCCCCCTTTACCAAAGGGGGGGAATGATGGGGCGTAACCGGCCCCCCTTTAAAAAAAGGGGGGGATGCAAGGCGAAACCGGGATGCTTCCTTGCACTGCTGTCTTTTAGTTTCCAGGCGCTTGCTCCGAGATCCTTCGGGCTGCGCCCTCAGGATGACATTTAATGAGACCCGGGTAAATGCCCCCTGCGGTGCTGTCCCAAAAGGGCAGCCCCGAACCAGGCACCTTGGGACAAACGGTAACCGCCACAGCGCAAGCGAAAGATGTGGGGTTAACCCGGGCGAGGCATGCCTCGCCCCTGGTATGGAAGGGCCATGTCAAGCCCCTCGCAAACAGGGTTTTTTGATTCCACTTTGAGCGAGTATGTGGGCTATTTACGACGATGGATCAACCTGGTATTCGCGTGTTTGTTCC
>JAAZIE010000221.1 GCA_012510305.1 Bacillota bacterium
CTCATATAACCTTCATCCCGGCGAAAGATGACCACGGCATAGTACATCAGACCCAGGGTGACTATGTTCATGGCAAACTGCAGGAAGATCTCGCCGCAAAGAAAGATCCGGAAGGGGCGCACGGACAGCGTCTTGATGAAGGACTGAATCATCCCCATTTTCGGCGGTTTGCTGGGCAGGCAGTGCTTCTTTTCGTTGAAAAAGAGGGTGACCGCGTACAGAAGGAGGCAGGAGATGATCGCAAAGCCGCCCACGGTAACCTGGTAAGCCCGGCGTGCAGCCATGCCGCTGTTTACCAGCGCCGTGGTTATCTGGGGGAAGAGCACGGTGATCAAAACCATGCCCACAAGGCCGAACAGCGCCATGAAGGTGGAGATATTGATCCGCAGCTTCGTGGTATGGCCCAGCTCCGACATCAGTGCCAGGAAGGGGTTGACATAGGCGGTGAAGGCGATATAGAAGAGCCCCATCATCAGCGCCAGCCAGACGCCGTTGGCTGTCGATTCATGGCCAGGCTGGGGCGGGGTGAAGATCAGGAATGTGGTCAGCGCCAGGGGAAGGCCGCTGTAAAGCAGAAACACTTTACGCCGGCCCAGCGGTGAGCGGCTGTTGTCGCTGAGGGTGGCGATAACGGGGTCGGCCAGTCCGTCAAGCACCCGTCCCAGGAGCAGCGCCACCCCGGCGACGGTGATGACGCCAAAATAGGTCTGATCGGAGATCAGGTTGGGCAGCCCCAGCTCCTTGGGCGGCAGGAAATAGAAGACGGCATAAAGGATGATCAGCCTTTCCAGCAGGGTAAAGGCGAGGCTGCCCAGGGAATAGCCGATCTGGTTCAGCAGGGGCAAAACCACGGTTTTGTCTCCCTTCATGAAATACCCTCCTTGTCTTACTTCTCAGCCGATCTTCAGCGGTGGGTCAAAACCCTTTTTCCCTCCACCGGCTGCCCGGTGCAGGGCGTTACCGGGTTGATGTGATTCTCTTCTTGGGGTGCCTGGAAACCTGCTGTGAACCTCACACCATCATATACCGATTTCGCTATTTAAACAATAGTCTTCGCAGTCACACAATTTGCGGTTAAACGCCGGGCCTCCGGCGATGGAACGCCCGGGTCAACCCGTTTGTTACATTTGTGCAGTGGCGGGAGCTGCTTCCCCCGAGGCACCCGGTCCGGGGGCTGTCCCAAAAGGGCAACCCCCAAACAAAGAGCGCGCAAACCTGCTTGGAAAAGCAAAATCACCTTAAATTACCATGGTTCTTGATCTTGGTTGGCGAAGGCATCGTAAATCCCCCTTTCTCCCCCTTTAGGAAAGGGGGAGAAAACACCCCCAGGGAAAGCCAAAACCTGCTCCCCCCCTTTGGAGGGCAAAGGGTGATTTGCCGTAATCCCCCCCTTTGGCAAAAGGGGGGCCAGGGGGGATTTACCACGCTCCCTTTTAGGACAGCCCCCTACTCATTCCCCGTCCCTCCGGGCTGCGTTATGAGTCTGCGTTTACATCCAGATCCAGGCTGTCATCTTGAGAAGCCCCGGAGCCGGGTGCCCAGAGCAGCGTTAACACCAGGTGCATGATTACGCCGATCCCCCAGGGGACGATGGCAAAAAGGACCCAGAGAAGGTGCGGGCTGTATGTCAGGTTTATGAAAAGAAGCAGGCTGCTCACCGCCACATAAACCGCCAGGTGCACGGCGAACAATCTTATCCAGATCCTGCTCTTCCAGTCCGACTTGGTCTCATCCCAGGTTCCCCTGGCCCAGGCCACGGCAGATAAAAAATGCATGATCAGGCCGAACCCCCAGGCGATCAGAGGGTAGATAAACCAGATCACCGCGGGGGTGAAGGTAAAATTCAGGGCCGCCAGCCCCCCCATGATCAGCAAAAACAGGATCAGGTGGACCACAAATATTCTCCTGCGAGTCTCCAACAAAGTAACCCCGGCCATAAAGTCAACTCCCTTCGAGGCTTTTTCCATTGTTAACCTATTCTTTGCAAACCAAAGGATTCCTTTTTGCGGCGTCTATTTATCATCAACTAATCCTGCTGCTGTAAGGCCTGTTTTTCCCGGGTCCAGCCGCTTGTTGGCACACCCCGGGAGAGAAGATTTCGTGGGACGATTGCTTTTTTTCTGCTATAATAGTATTGTTTCAGGCAGTGAAGTAAATCCCAAGGGGGTGCAGCTGTTGCGCCGTATTCATCTCGTTTCTTTAGTCCTGATCCTCATCCTGGGCCTGGCGATTTTCGCGGCCTTAAAGCTGGATCTGCTATCTCTTTTTCGCGCCGCACCGGAAAAACCGGTCAAGGAAGAACCCGCTCCCGAACCTGAACCGGAGCCGGAGCCCGATATCCGTACCGCCACCCTGACCGCTGTGGGGGATATGTTTCCGCACAGGCCCCAGATTGACGGGGCTCACCAGGGCGGAGGGAATTATGATTTTTCCACCAGTTTCAAGTACCTGAAACCTCATTTTCAGGCTTCTGACCTGACCACGTTGGACCTGGAGACAAACCAGGCGGGGGCCGACAGGGGCTACAGCGGCTTCCCCGCGTTCAACGCCCCGCTCCAGCTCTCCAAAGACTTAAAGGAAGCCGGGGTGGACCTTTATATCTGCGCCACCAACCATATCGTCGATCGCAGCCTCAGCGGCCTGCAGGCCACCCTGAAAAACGTGCGCAAGCTCGGCTTTATCACCACCGGGGCTTATCTCAGCCGGGAGGAAAGAGATACGCCGGTGATCGTCGATCTCAACGGGATCAAGGTGGCCTTTATCTCCTACACCTACGGTATCGAGGGGAGCATCCCCGCCGGGCATGAATACGCCGTCAATATAGCGCCCGGCTTTGAAGATATCAGCCCGGTGCTCAGCGATATCAAGAGCGCCCGCAAAGCCGGCGCAGACCTGGTGGCGGTCTATCCCCACTGGGGGCAGATGTACCTCTTCGAACCCACCGAGAAGATGCGAAACGACGCCAAGAAATTTGCCGCCGCCGGGGCGGACATGATCCTCTGCGGCCATGCCCACGTCCTGCAGCCGCTGGATTGGATCTACACCGCGGAAGAGGACGGTTCCAAGCGTCCCACCCTGGTGGTCTACTCCATGGGCAATTTTTTCACCAACCAGCAGTACCTGCCGCCGGATATACCCACGGATATGGTGGAGTACGGCATCCTGCTGGGCCTGGAGCTGTCCAAGGATATGAATACCGGTGAAGCCTGGGTCAGCGATGTGGACTACAAGATCCACTGGTGCCACCGCGGCTGGCGCCACCGCATCCTTATCCTTTCAGAGGTTTTTGAAAAGGGTGCGGCAGAGTACAACCTTTCAGCGGCTCAGTTTGACCGGCTCAAGGCGAAGTACCGTGAAAATGAAAAGATCCTTGAACGCTACGGCTTCTCCGACAATCCGCCCGCCCGGATCAAGGAAAACCGCTAACCCGCGGCAGGGCGCCGGCGGCAGCTTTCCCGGCTGCTGTAATAATTAGCGTTCTGTCCGGGTAAAATTAACCAAAGGGGTGCGCCCGATCATGCGCCGAATTCATATTGCTGCCCTGCTCGCAGCGCTGGCTGTTGTTGTCCTGGTGGCGGTTAAGCTGGTGCTCCCTTCTTTATTTCAACCGGCGCCGCCGGAGCAGGAGCAAACCGATCCCGGCGATAAAGCGGTGCCGGAAAGGGATATCCGCACCGTTACGCTGAAGGCTGTGGGCGGGCTGTACCCCAACCTGGATATTCTCAATGAGAACCGCCGGGACGACGGGGAGTACGATTTCTGGCCCGCCTTCGAGTTTATCGCCCCCCATTTTCAAGACGCCGAGATCGCCATGCTCACCCTGGAGACGATGCAGGCGGGGCCGAAGATCGACCTCTGGAATATTTCCGGCTATACCGGCCATACCACCAGGACGGTGCTCACGTTCAACGCCCCTATCGAGCTTTCCCGCGCGCTGAAAAAGGCGGGGATCAGCCTTTACTCCCTGGCGAACAATCACTGTCTCGATCGGAACGTGAAGGGGCTGCAGGCCACCCTGGAAAATGTGCGCGACCTCGGTTTTCATACCACCGGCGCTTATCTCAGCGAAGAAGAGCAGGATGCCGTGGATATGGTGAAGATCAACGGGATCAAGGTAGCCTTCGTCGCTTACACCTACTGGACCAACGGGATCCCCGTCCCCGCCGGGTCCGAATACGCGCTGAACCTGATCCCCAACGACCCCGACCCCGAGTTTGGGGATATCAGCCCCATCGTGGCTGATATCAAAAAAGCCCGCGCCGCCGGGGCGGACCTGGTGGCGGTGGTCCCCCACTGGGGGGAGCAGTATGTCGATGCTCCCTTTGAGCGTCAGCGCGAGGCCGCCCGGGAGATGGCTGCCGCCGGCGCCGATATGATCCTCGGCGGACACCCCAAGTACGTTCAACCCTGCGAATGGATCGAGCGGCCCGGCGAAGATGGCGCCGCCCGCTCGGTTCCGGTGATCTACTCGCTGGGCAACTTTTATACCGACCAGCACTATCCGTCGTGCCCCTCCGACCTGGTGGAATACGGCATGCTCCTCACCGTGGAGCTGTCCAAGGATATGGACAGCGGTGAAGCCTGGGTCAGCGCCGTCGATTACGATATCCACTGGTGCCACCGCAGCCGGCGCCACCGCATGCTCGTGCTCTCGGACGTCTTCGAGAAGCCGGAACAGTTCAGCCTGGACCGTTCCCAGCTGGAAAAGCTCAAGGAAAAACACCGCGAAAACGTGGAGATTATCGAACGCTACGGCTTTTCCGACAACAAGCCCGCCGGCATAAAATAGGTGACAGGGGGACGTACCTACTGTCACCTATTTTCGCCTGCGTCGGCCGGCCCGGCTGCGGTTGGAGAGAGCGCCCGGCGTTTTAATAGAGGGCTCCGCTTCAAGGCGTGAGATCCTTCGGGCTGTGCCCTCAGGATGACAGTACAAGAGGCTTTCAGCTCCTCCCTGTCACCCTGAACGTAGTGAAGGGTCTCGACCGGCCCGGCTGCGGTTGGAGAGAGCGCCTGGCGTTTTAATAGAGGGCCCCGCCTCAACGCGGGTGATCCTTCGGGCTGCGCCTCAGCATGGCAGCGCGGTGAAGGATAAAATTTACTGAAAGATCTTGTTGATTCAAGCAGGAAGATAAGAAAAATATTAGAATATTAAAGATAACGGTTCGATCGATGTCGAGATGGTTGTACCCGTTGGCGCGAATGTTCCGGCGGGATTACTTCTTCTAGATTACCCGTTTTTTACACCAGGAAATATAACCTTGCACTGGAGGAAATAATGAAACTTATACCGGTGGAAAAAGCGGTTGGTGCGGTGATCTGTCATGATATGACCCAGATCATACCGGGAGAATTCAAGGGCAGAAGGTTTAAAAAGGGGCATGTTATCGAAGAAAGCGATATCCCCCTGTTGATTTCGATGGGGCGAGAGAATATTTACGTTTGGGAGAGCAAAGAGGGCTGCCTGCATGAAAATGAAGCGGCGGCCAGGCTCAAAGAAATCGTGGGCGGCGAGGGTTTGCACGCTTCCCCGGTCAGCGAAGGCAAAATTATTTTTAGCGCCTGCCATGACGGGTTGCTTAAAATAGACACCGATCTTTTATTGGCGATCAATATGCTTGGCCAGGTCATCGTTTCGACCCTGCATAACAACTATCCGGTAAAAAGAGGGCAGCAGGTCGGCGGCACCAGGGCCATACCGCTTTTGATTGGCGAAGATGTGATCAGGCGGGCCGAAGAGATCGCCGGCGGGAGCAAAATAATCCAACTGAGATCGTACAAAAAGCTGAAGGTGGCCCTGGTGACAACGGGGAATGAAATATACAAAGGGCTGGTTAAGGACAAATTTGGTCCTTTGTTGAAAGATAAAATTGAATCCTACGGCTCCGAGCTGTTGGGACAGGTTGTTGTGCCCGACGATGAAGAAAGGATTGCCGGCGCCATAAAAAAATATTTGAACCTGGGGGCGGAGCTGATCCTATGCACCGGGGGCATGTCCGTTGACCCCGACGATCTCACTCCCCGGGCGATAAAGAAAGCGGGGGCGGAGATCGTCTCCTACGGGGCTCCTGTTCTTCCCGGGTCCACATTTTTACTGGCGTATCACGGGCCGGTGCCCATACTGGGCCTTCCCGGGGGGGTCATCTTCTTCAAGACCTCCATATTCGATCTCTTTTTCCCGCGCTTGCTGGCAGAGGAAAAACTTACGGCTGAGGATATCGCCCTCTGCGGACACGGCGGTTACTGTATTGGATGCGGCGAGTGTGTATACCCGGCCTGCAGCTTTGGAAAAGGGAGCGCCTGAGATGATCAGAAATGTTGAGCTGGAGACGGCGAGGCGGTTGGTTTTGGAGAAGGGCCGCCCCCCCGGTGCTGAAAAAGTCGGCCTGCTGGAGGCGCACGGCCGGGTGCTGGCGGAGAATATCTGTGCACCGATGGACCAGCCTTCGTTCAACCGTTCGCCGCTGGACGGGTATGCCCTCCAGGCTGCGGACACCCGGGGCGCCGCTCCCGGTTCGCCGGTGATCCTCGAGGTCATCGATACCGTTTATGCCGGGGGGTGTTCCACGAAGGAAGTGACCGGCGGCACTGCGGTTTGCCTGATGACCGGTTCGCCCATCCCCGAGGGAGCCGATTGCGTGATCAGGCAGGAAAATACCCGGGCGGTGCAGGGCCGCGTGGAAATTATTAAAGAGCTTTCCCGGTGGGAAAATTACTGCTTCAAGGGCGAATACAGCCACAAGGGTGATGCTATCCTTGACCGCGGCGAGCTGCTTAGGGCCGCTGAGATAGGCGTGCTGGCGAGTTTGGGTATCGCCGCGGTGCCGGTCTATCAAAAGCCGGCTGCGGCCGTGATCAGCACCGGCGATGAACTGGTGGAACCGGGGACAGAGCCGGCGCCAGGCCGGGTCTACAGCAGCAATTGTTATACCATCGCCTGCCGGCTCAAAGAATGCGGTGTGAAGGTCGTCTCTACCGGCATTGTCGGTGATGACTGCGGCGACATTGAACGAGCCGTCGCTAAAGTGATCGACGAGGTGGACTTTGTTATCACCACGGGCGGCGCTTCGGTGGGGGAAAAAGACCTGATCATGGAGACCATGGGGAACCTGGGCGCAGAAATTATCTTCTGGAAAATCAAGATCAAGCCCGGCTCGCCGGCGCTTTTCAGTGTTTTGAAAGGGAAACCGGTGATCAGCCTCTCCGGCAACCCCTTTGCCGCCGCCGCTACTTTCGAACTGCTGCTTACCCCCTTTCTGGAAAAAATCACCGGCAACGGTTCACTGGGTCCAAACACCCTGCGGGCGGTACTGCAAAACGATTTTAACAAAAAAAGCCCTCTCCGAAGGGCGCTGCGCGGACACTTTGTCCAGGATGACAGCGGAAAAGCGCTGGTGGAAATAGTGGACCGGGATCAGTCGCCGGGTAATTTGCAGGTGGCCCTGAACAGCAACTGCTTTATCGATATCCAAAAGGGCTCTGCCGGCTTGAAGCGGGGCGAGATGGTGTATATTTACTTTTGAAAGCGGTCGATCTGCGCCGGATAAACCGGTGCGGGTCTGCCAAAAAAGTCGCCGGCTTCTTTCTAAAAATACAGTTTTTTGATACTATCGGAGCAATTTGTGAGTATTGACATAAAGGAGGTTTATTGATACAATTTTAAGTATTCCGAGGACGGGTGCGAGGTAATTTTGCGTAAATATTTTAGACAGTGGGGTTCAGTAGTTCTCAAATCTTAAGAGGAGGGGTTAGGTTTGAAGCTGAAACGTCGTGAGTTTCTCAAGCTGGCGGGAGCAACCGGTGCCGGGCTGGCTCTATCCCAGTTGGGTTTCAATGTTCAGCCCATCGAGGCGGCGTCGAATGTAACCAGGATACACGACGCCGAGGAGTATACCTCGATCTGCAATTTTTGCTCCTGCGGATGCGGCATGGTCTGCCACGTCAAAAAAGGAAAGCTGATCAACCTGGAAGGCGATGCGGACCATATTATCAACGAGGGAGCGCTCTGCAGCAAGGGGGCGACCATGTACGAGGTGCCCAATTCTGATCAGCGCGTAAAAACTCCGCTCTACCGCGCTCCCGGCAGCAACAGCTGGGAAGAGATCAGCTGGGATGAAGCCGTTGAGAAGGTGGCCAAGAAAATCAAAGAGGTGCGTGACGAGACCTGGGATGATGAGCTGCACAGCACCGATGCTCTCGGCTTTATCGGCGGCGCTCAGAACAATAACGAAGAATGTTACCTGTTTACCAAGATGGCCAGAGCGCTGGGGGTAACATTCTTGGAACACCAGGCCCGGGTCTGACACAGCCCCACGGTCGCCAGTTTGGGGGCCTCATTCGGACGCGGTGCCATGACCAACCACTGGATCGATTTAAAGAACGCCAAGGTGTTCTTGATTGAAGGAAGTAACTGCGCCGAGAACCATCCCATGTCCATGAAATGGATTACCAAGGCGAAAGAAAACGGCGCAATCATCATTCATGTTGACCCCCGCTACACCAGGACTTCGGAGATAGCGGATATCTTTGTGCGCATCAGGCCGGGAACCGATATCGCCTTTTTGAACTGCATGATCAACTATATCCTGAAAAATAAACTCTATGATGAATACTTTGTGCTCAATCACACCAACGCGCTCATGATCGCCGGCGATGACTTCGGTTTCAAAGACGGTGTCTTTTCCGGTTATGATGAAAGTGAGCGCAAGTACGACAACAGCTCCTGGGGATACGACCTCGACGGCGAGAAGAAGCCGCGGAAAGCGTCAAGCCTGGATGATCCCCGCTGCATTTTCAGCAAGATCAAGGAATTTTTCAAGCGCTATGATTTTGATACCACCGCCAATATTACCGGGGCGACGGCAGAAGAGATCAAGCTCGTTGCCGACACCATGGTCAAGAACAAGCCGGGCACGATCCTCTATGCCCTGGGGATGACCCAGCATACCGTGGGCGTGCAGAATATCCGTTCCTTCGGGGTGCTGCAGCTTCTTCTGGGGAACGTGGGCAAACCCGGCAGCGGGATCAACGCGCTGCGCGGCGAGCCCAACGTGCAGGGCTCCACGGATATGGCCTGCCTTTTCGGCTACCTGCCGGGCTACCTGGCGCCGCCGAATCGCGGTGTTGACGATATCGACACCTGGACCACCGGTTCGGGCACCTTCCGCCGCACCTTCCTGGTAAACCTGCTCAAGGCCTGGTTCGGCGAGCATGCCACCGAGAAAAACGATTTCTGCTTCAGCCTGCTGCCGAAAAAGGACGGGAGCCGCAACTACTCCCTCTTCCAGATTTTCGAGACAGCGCTGGAAGGTAAAATGAAGCTCGCTTATTTCATGGGGCAGAATCCCCTGGTGACCAGCCCCAACCTGACCCTGGTGCAGGAGGCGCTTTCCAAGATGGAGATGGTGGTGGTCCAGGATCTTTTTGAGATCGAAACCGCCGCCTTCTGGGAGGAGCGCGAAGGGGTCGATCCTGCGGCCATCGATACCGAGGTTATCTTTTTGCCGGCAGCCTCTTTCCTGGAAAGAGAAGGATCGCTGACCAACTCCGGCCGCATGGTGCAGTGGCGCTATAC
>JAAZIE010000222.1 GCA_012510305.1 Bacillota bacterium
CGCGGCAACCGGTTCATCGGACCGCCGTTTTCCCGAGCTGAAGCTTAGCCCCTTTGCAGGATCGTGCCGCTGCCTGCCATCGCCGCCTCATCGGCAGCTCCGCCGGTCACGATCTTTTTACCGTTGATGTAGAGATGCTCGATCCCCCTGGGGCGGACCGGCTCATCGCCGCCGGGGGCCACCGCGGCGGCATCGAATACGGTGATATCCGCAGCGCAGCCCTCTTTTAGATAACCTCGCCCCTGGAGCGAAAACCTCTCCGCCACCGCCCCGGTCATCTTGTAAACGGTCTCTTCGAGAGAAACCCCCTTGCCTTCCCGTGAAAGCGCCAGGAATTTTGGAAAAGCCCCGTAAGCGGAAGCGTTCTGAAAACCTTTTTTCTCGATCCAGGCATCGGTCATGAAGATGGAGGGCCGGTGGCGGATCAACTGTGTAATGATCGCCTCGTTGTAATATTTGTACATGTTCACCCGGCCCCGGGCCCGGCTGAGCTCCACCAGCTTGATGTAGGTATCGATTTCGGAGATCTTCCACTCTTTGGCGATCTCGGCGATGCTCCTGCCGCTCAGCTGCTCATGGCCCTCGCCGATCCAGGCAATTAAAATATCTTCAAAGCCGAATCCGAGCAGCTTTTTCGAAAGGCCGATCTCCGCAGCCAGGCGCAACCTGGTCCAGGGGCGGGCCCGTTTTTCCGGCGGCAGGGAAAGATACCAGCTCGGCAAAACGATCGTGATCACCGAAACACCGAAGGTCATCGGAAAGAGATCGTAGGAAAAATCGCAGCCCCCGGCGCGGACCTTATCGATGAGCTCCAGGCTTTCGTCTACGGTCTTCCACGACGATTCCCCCACAAAGAGGAGGTGTGAAAACTGCAGCTTCACGTCCGTAAGCCTGGCCAGGTCGATCATCTCGTCCAGCGCCCGCAGGTTGTGCGGCCGCCCGCCGAAGGGAGGGCTGTAAGAGGTGGAGACGGCCGAGCAGGCGCGGGGATGCACGGTTAGCACACCGTCATACTTCGCCACAATCCGGGCCACTCCGGCCAACTCCTCCGCCGGGGCATAGCGGCCCGGCTCATACATCAGCCCCAGGGAGGCCCCGAAAGCGCCCTGCTCCAGCGATTGCTCCAGGACGGCGTCGTGCCGTTTTAGTTCACCTTCGTCCAGGGGGCGGTTTTCGTATCCGCTGAGCCCTATCCTGATCGTGCCGTGTCCCTGGAGCGGCGCCAGGTTGAGCGGGGTTTTCTTTTCAGCCGCCTCGCGCCAGCCCTCATAAGTGCTAAAATCGCCCTCGGCATCTCCCACATGGAAAAGCCCGCCCCCGATGAGCTCCCGGTGTTCCGTTTTCGCCTCGTGGCCGAAGGGCGAGAATCCGCAGTTTCCCACTACCTGGGTGGTGATCCCCTGTTCGGCAAAGGGCTTGAAATGAGGGATCGGATCCTGCAGCGCTGCAAACCAGTCATTGTGTGAATGGGCATCGATGAACCCGGGTGCAATGGTCAGATCCGTGCAGTCCACCACTTTTCCACCGAAATCAGCGGTGAAAGCACCTTTTACTGTTTCGACAATTTTTGCGCCTTCGATAACCAGAGAACCTGTAAAAGAGGGTCCGCCTGTTCCATCAACAATGTTACCGTTTTTAAGCAGCGTTTTCATGGACGATTTTGCCTCCTTGGCAATATTTTATCTAATGCTAACATTAACACACCGGCCCGGGGCAGTCCAGGTTTGGCCCGGGTGCCGGGGCAGGGGGAACGGCGGTGCGGATCTTTGCAATAGCCCGGTTTCTTGATTATAATAGCAAACAGGGGTTTATCTTCTCCCCATCTTCCGGGAGCATGGGTAACCGCTAACACACTAACAAAGGGAGAGTTAAAATGATCATTGTAGGTGAGCTCATCAATGCCAGTCGTAAGCCCATCGCCGCAGCAATTGAGGCACAGGACGCCGAAGCGATCAAGAAGATTGCCCGTGAACAGCACGAGGCGGGAAGCGATTATATTGATGTCAACGCCGGCACTTTTGTCGGCAAGGAAGCGGACTATTTGAAGTGGCTGGTTAAAAACGTCCAGGAGGTAGTGGACGGCCCCTGCTGCATCGACAGCCCCGATCCCAGGGCCATCGAAAGCGGCCTCGCCGTACACAAAGGGACCCCCATGATCAACTCCATATCCCTGGAGCAGGAACGCTTCGATGCCCTGCTTCCGGTTGTGGCGGGGACAGATTTGAAAATAGTGGCTCTTTGCATGAGCGACGAGGGTATGCCTGAAACCGCCGAGGACCGGGTTGCCATTGCCGATAAATTGATCAACGCCCTGGTCCAAAAGGACGTGAAGCCGGAAAATATCTTCATCGATCCGCTGGTCCAGCCTGTATCCGCGAAAAACACCTTTGGGTTTGAGTTCCTCGGCGCTGTGGAAAGGATCAAAAACGAATACGAAGGGGTTCACGTGATCTGCGGCATGTCCAATATTTCCTTCGGGCTGCCGCTGCGCAAGCTCCTGAACCGCAACTTTGCGGTCATGGCCGTGGCCCGGGGGCTGGACGCCATCATTATGGATCCCCTGGACAAAGAGATGATGGGCGGCCTGATCGTTGCGGAAACGCTGATGGGCCGGGACGACTACTGCGCCAACTACCTTAAGGCATACCGCAGCAAAAAATTTGAATAAGCGGTAGCCGGGATACCGCCGGATATTTTGACAGCGGATCCCCCTGGTCTTCACCGGGGGATCCGCCAAATCATCAAAAAATGTGCACCTGAAAACCTGGGCCAAGCCCCGGTTTCTCTTGCGGTAACATCCCTTTGCATTTTGGCGGGGCAATTGGTCCGCCTTGTTATTGGGGTTAATCCGTGTTAAAATAGCGCAAGAAACCCGCTGTGCCGAGGATTTTCGACAAGTGGGGGTAGTTAGATAGCTGGTGCTTCTCCTGGACTTCAAATCCAGCGGTGGGCCTGAAAAGTCCACGGTGGGTTCGATTCCCATCTACTCCCGCCAG
>JAAZIE010000223.1 GCA_012510305.1 Bacillota bacterium
CAACAATTTGAGATCATCGCGGTTTTTAAAAGCCGGATCTACCGAAAGCGCGATAAAGTGTTCAAGCATTACAACTTCCTCAACGCCGAGAGCGAATCAGATTTCGAGCGATATATCGACAATATCAATGCTCTCTCCCTCTACGATACAGGTCGATCGGCAATCTACGGCGACCAACTGCTCACGCTCTCTACTTGTGCATATCATGCGAAGTACGGTCAGTTTGTGGTGGTGGCAAGAAAAAAGTAATCACCGTCAGGGTGCCTTGCCCCGATTGATGGGGCGGTAGCGATGATTATGGCGTTGGACCGGTGTATCAGAAATGATGGGGCCAGCGATAATTCGGTTTATGATGAGCGCGGTTTGGCGGTGCTTTGGTAGCGAATGTATTGCATATCGCTATATAAAATGTTAAAGTATAAATACCTAGAAGGAGGCGATCTGCATGTCGAAAACTACCAGTATTTTTGCCCGTGTTGAGCCGGAAATAAAGGAGCAGGCGGAAATGGTGTTAAATAAACTTGGTATCCCTATGTCAAATGCTATTAATATTTTTCTAAGACAGGTAATTTTGCAAAATGGTCTTCCCTTTGAAGTTAAAATCATGCCTGGTAAACCACTTGCCTTTGGGGATTTAACAACCGCGGAGTTCAACAGCGAAATTGAAAAAGGGCTTAGTGATTTGAAAGCCGGGCGGGTTGTTTCCGCTGATAAGGTGGCCGGGAGTATTAACAGGGAATATGGGCGTGACTTATAAAGTTGTTTACACCAGGGAAGCGGAACTAGACTTTATAAGTATTTATAGATATATTGCCATAAACCTGGCAGCAGCGGAGACCGCAAAGAATCAAGCCGATCGCATCATAAACGCAATTAAAGGCCTGGATGAGACGCCCCTGCGACACAAACTCTATCAACATGAACCTTGGCACAGCAAAGGTTTGCGGATTCTCCCAGTGGATAACTATCTTGTATTTTATATGGTGGTTGAAAAAGAAAGGATAGTTGCCATTATTAGAATAATGTATGGGGGACGTAATATAGACTGGCAATTGTCAGGGTCAAAAATCGATGACTAATAATTAAAGAAACCGGGGGAAGTGGTCTTTCCCGCACACGCGGGGGTGATCCACCAGTGGGTTAAGCAGTCGGTGCGCTGGATGCCCATGGAGACCTGGGAGAGATGCGATCAACTGATAAGCCCAGAAATACTGGCAGGCCAGGAATGTTACGGCGGCCTTGATCTATCCAGCTCCATTGATATAATGGCCTTTGTGTTGGTCTTTTCCCCGGTGACAGAGAACGATAAATTAACTTGGCCCACAATTACTGTGTATCTCCAAAGGGGAGTGATGTTAAATGAAAGAATTTGAAGATCCCTGGTATCGCAAAGTGCCGCCCTGAATGTTCATCTTTCTGCTGCTGGGAGCAGCGCTGGGTATTTATCACCTGGTAAAGTATTTTTTAAGCTAACAGGAGAAGTATACGATAGCGGTCTGATTGCCCTGAGGTATAAGAAAGAGGTGCCGGTAGCAGCACAGGGGCTGGGCGCATGGGCCTGCGGGAGCGCTGAGCAACCGGGCGTTTTTTCAGGAGGTCAGGGCAACGCCGCCTTCGGCGGAGCGGCTGACTGCCGGCTCTGCGTCGGGAAAGGGAACGATCACCGGGACCCCCCTATGCTCGATAATATGAACGTGTA
>JAAZIE010000025.1 GCA_012510305.1 Bacillota bacterium
CCGGTGGCTTCACCGGGCGATTTTGCCGCGGTGAAAGTAACCGCCGCCGAGATCAAAGGGGCGGTGATCGCCGCCCTGGCCCGCGCCGATTTAAACGATATCGACCGGGCCTGGGAGGCGGTCAAGGAGGCCGAATCGCCGCGCATTCATACCTTCATCGCCACCTCGGATATCCACCTGCAGCACAAGCTGCGCCTGAGCCGCGAAGAGGTGCTCGAGGCGACGGTGGCGGCGGTAAAGCATGCCCGCCGCTACCTGACCGATGTGGAGTTCTCCGCCGAAGATGCCTTCCGCAGCGATCACGATTTTCTCTGCCGCGTGATTGAGGCGGCCATCGCGGCGGGGGCGACGACGGTGAATATCCCCGACACGGTGGGCTACGCCACCCCCGAAGAATTTCATGACTTTATCAGGGATCTCTTTCGCAAGGTTCCCAACATCGGCCGGGCCGTGGTGAGCGTGCACTGCCACAACGACCTGGGGCTGGCGGTAACCAATTCGCTGGCGGCGATTCGGGCCGGCGCGCGGCAGGTGGAATGCACGATCAACGGCATCGGGGAAAGGGCGGGCAACGCCTCCCTGGAGGAGATCGTCATGGCCCTCTACGCCCGGCACGACCTCTACGGCAAGAGCACCGCTATCCGCACCGAGGAAATCTACCGGACCAGCAAGCTGGTGAGCAAGCTCACGGGGATGAAAATTCAACCGAACAAGGCCGTCGTGGGCCAGAACGCCTTTGCCCACGAGTCCGGGATCCACCAGGACGGGGTTTTGAAAGAGAGGCTCACTTACGAGATCATCAACCCGGGGGTGATCGGCCGCTCCCTCGACACCATCGTTTTGGGGAAGCACTCCGGGCGCCACGCCTTCCGCGACACCCTCGCCTCTTTGGGCTACGAACTAGGCGAAGATGAGTTCAGCAGCGTTTTCAAGCGCTTCAAAGCGCTGGCCGATCGCAAAAAGGAGATCACCGAAAAAGATCTGCGGGCTGTCGTCGAAGAAGAGATCCTGCGCATCCCCGAGGTTTACCGGCTGGCGTACCTGCATATCTCCAGCGGCACCACCGTGGTCCCCACGGCCACCATGGGCCTGCAAAAAGAGGGCGAGCAGCTCGACGAGGCCGCCTGCGGTGACGGCCCCGTGGACGCCATCTACCGGGCCGTCGACAAGATTACCGGCTTTCCCTGCACCCTCGTCTCCTACGCCATCGACGCGCTCACCGCGGGCAAAGATGCCCTGGGCGAAGTGACGGTGCGGGTCCGCTCCAACAGCACCGGCGCAGTGGTCACCGGGCGCGGGATCAGCCCCGATATCCTCGAGGCCAGCGCCAAGGCATATATTAACGCAATTAACCGGATCATCCATTCCGACAACGGCGGGCAAAAGGCCGGCGGGCCCAAAGCCACCCTCTAGGGTGGATCCGGATCTTGAGGCATGGAGGAAAAGACTATGGGGATGACCATAACAGAGAAAATACTGGCAGCACACGCCGGCCGCGACCGGGTCAGCCCGGGAGAGCTGATCGAAGCCCGGGTGGACCTGGCCCTGGGCAACGATATCACCGCACCCATCGCCATCGCGGAGTTTGAGAAAATCGGGGTTAAAGAGGTTTTCGACCGCCACCGCATCGCCCTGGTGCCGGATCACTTTACGCCAAACAAAGATATCCGCTCGGCGGAGCAGGTCAAAACAATGCGCCAATTTGCGCAGCGCCACGAGATCACCCATTACTTTGAAGTGGGGCGGATGGGCATCGAGCACTGCCTGCTGCCGCAGGAAGGGCTGGTCCTTCCCGGAGAGCTGATCATCGGCGCCGATTCGCACACCTGCACTTACGGGGCGCTGGGGGCCTTTGCCACCGGCGTGGGCAGCACCGACCTGGGGGCGGCCATGGCCACGGGAGAGATCTGGTTGAGGGTCCCCGAAACGATCAAAATCGTGATCAGGGGAACCGGGTGGAAGCGCTGGGTGAGCGGCAAGGATCTGATCCTCTACGTAATCGGCAAGATCGGCGTGGACGGCGCCCTCTACCGGGCGCTGGAATTCACCGGCGAAGCCGTGGAGGCCCTTTCCATGGAAGGGCGCCTCACCATGGCCAACATGGCCATCGAGGCGGGCGCCAAAAACGGCATCTTCGCCCCCGACGATAAAACAGAAGCCTACGTCAAGGAGCGCGCCCGGCGGCCGTACCGGCTTTATTGCAGCGACGAAGGAGCCCGCTACAGCGAGGTTTACGAATTCGACGTGGGCGATATCGAGCCGCAGGTGGCTTTCCCCCACCTGCCCGAAAACGCCCGGCCCGTCGGCGAGGCGGGCGCGGTTCAAATCGACCAGGCGGTAATCGGCTCCTGCACCAACGGGCGCATCGAAGACCTGCGCGCGGCGGCGGCAGTGTTGAAAAACAAAAAAGTCCACCCCGGCGTGCGCCTCATCGTCATCCCCGGCACCCAGGAGATCTACCTGCAGGCGCTGAAAGAGGGGCTTGTCGAGATCTTTATCGAAGCCGGCGCCGCCGTCAGCACGCCCACCTGCGGGCCCTGCCTGGGCGGCCATATGGGCGTATTGGCCCGGGGCGAGAGAGCCGTCTCCACCACCAACCGCAACTTTGCGGGGCGGATGGGCCACCCGCAAAGCGAAATCTATTTGAGCGGACCGGCGGTGGCGGCGGCATCGGCAATATCAGGCCGCCTGGCCGGCCCCGAGGAGGTTCTCTAGATGTCTATGCGCGGCAAGGCCTGGACGTTCAAAGACGATATCGACACCGACGCGATCATCCCGGCCCGCTATCTGAACACTTCAGACCCGGAATCGCTGGCCCGGCACTGCATGGAAGACGCCGACCCCTCTTTTCCGGAAAAAGTCCGGCCCGGCGATATCATCGTCGCCGGCAAAAATTTTGGTTGCGGCAGCTCCCGCGAGCATGCCCCCCTGGCGATCAAAACCTGCGGGGTGGGCGCGGTTGTCGCCGCCTCTTTTGCCCGCATCTTTTACCGCAACGCCTTCAATATCGGGCTGGCGATCCTGGAATCGCCCGAAGCGGCAAAGCGTATCCGCGCCGGCGACGAGCTGGAGATCGCACCGGGCGGCGGGCTCATCCGCAACCTCACCCGGGGCGAAGAGTATGCCGCCACAGCGATACCCCCTTTTATGGCGGAGATCCTCGCCGCCGGCGGGCTCATCGGCTACCTGCAGAAGAAGGTGAAAGATGATGGCTAGGATCGCGGTGCTTCCCGGAGACGGCATCGGCCCGGAGATCGTCGCCGCAGCGGTCAAGGTTCTTCAAGCCTGCGCCCGCAAATTCGGCCTCTCCTTTCAGTTCAGCGAGGCACCCGTGGGCGGCGCAGCCGTGGAGCTCTGCGGCCACCCCCTGCCGGAGGAAACCCTGGAGCTCTGCCGCAGCAGCGACGCCATTATCC